>JALZNL010000187.1 GCA_030857715.1 Actinomycetota bacterium
GGAGAAGACCACGCGGCGCGGGTTTCTCGTGGCGGCGGCGGCCGGCGCCGCGGGGATAGCGCTGACGGGCGTCGCGGGTTGCGGGTTGACCGACCCCGGCCGGGCAAACGCCTCGTACCTCCGACGGCCGGTGGAGGCGTGGATCTTCCGCTCGCGCCCGGACCTGAGGCCGCCCGCCGTGAGCGTTTTGGAGAGCTGGCGCGGGACCTCCCCGGGCTACATCTTCCTCGCCCCCAAAAAGGACCCCGACGAGAGGGGGTCCGGCCAGGACGGGCCGATGATCGTCGACGGCGACGGGCAGCCGGTCTGGTTCCGCCCCGCCCCGCCCGGCGAATCCGACGTGATGAGCTTCCGGGCGCAGAGCTACCGGGGGAGGCCCGTCCTCACCTGGTGGGGGGGTGTGCACGGCGGGTACGGGCAGGGAGAGTACGTCATCTTCGATGACTCCTACAGGGAAGTGAAGCGGTTCCGGGCCGGTAACGGCTACGAGGGGGACCACCACGAGTTCCTGATCACCGCGCGCGACACCGCCCTCGTGACGATCTACGCCGAGACCCCCTGGGACCTCTCCCCCTACGGCGGCCCGGAGGACGGCATCGCGCTGGACGGGATCGTCCAGGAGATAGATATAGAGACCGGCGAGGTCCTCTTCGAGTGGCGCAGCCTCGAACACGTGGGCATCGGGGAGTCCTACTACGATCCCCCCGACGACCCCACGAACCGATTCGACTATTTCCACATCAACTCCGTGGACGTGGACCGGGACGGCAACCTGCTCGTCTCCGCCCGCAGGACCTCGACCGTCTACAAGATCGACCGCGAGAGCGGCGAGGTTCTCTGGCGGCTGGGCGGGAAGAAGAACGATTTCGAGATGGGGGAGGGCACCGACTTCGCCTACCAGCACGACGCCCGCCGTCAGTCCGACGGCACCATCACCCTCTTCGACAACTACGGCCCGAAGGACGAGGAGGACCGTTCCCGCGCGATGGTGCTTGAGGTGGACGAGGAAACGATGGAGGCAGGCCTGGTGCGCGAGTACTTCGCGCCCGCCGGCATGCCCATTGCGGACACCCAGGGCAACGTGCAGGTCCTGCCGAACGGCAATGTCTTCGTCGGCTGGGGCAGCGAGCCGTTCCTCTCGGAGTTCTCGGAGGACGGTGAGCTCCTCTTCCACGCTGCCTTCGCGCCGTGGGGGGAGTCGTACCGGGCCTTCCGGCTGCCGTGGAGCGGCCGGCCCGACGACGACCCCACCGTGACGACCGAGGGTGGGCGGGGGGACAAGGTGACGCTCTACGCGAGCTGGAACGGCGCCACGGATGTGGCGTCCTGGCAGGTGTTCGCCGGACCCGGGCCCGAAGAGCTCGAGCTGGTCGACTCCGTCCCCCGGCACGGCTTCGAAACGGTTATCGAGGTGGCGACCACGGAGCCCTACGTCGGCGTGCGGGCGGAGGACCGCTCGGGGGGGCCTTTGGGCCGGATCATGACGGCCGGAATAGAGCAGCGCCAGGGGGACGCTTCTTGACGGTCCTGCGTTCGCGGGAGGACGGCGTGACGCTGTCCCGTTCGTACCGCTCGAGGGGATAGTGGGCGAGGCTCGGACACGCTTTCGGCCTTTCGAGGCGGGCGTCGCGCTATTGGGCGGGGCGGCGCTCGTGGCGGTCGGGCCGTTGCGCGACGCCTTCGCGACCTTGCCTGGCGTCACGGTTGCGGCGGCCCTGATCCTGCTGCTCGCGCCCGGGTTGCTGCTGGCCCGCTGGTTCCTGAACGGGTACTTCTCCGGGGTCGCGCTGGTGCCGGCGGGCTTCGTGCTCGGCGTCGGGGCGTTCGCGCTTCTGGCCGTGCCCATGCTCATCTTCGACGCCAGCCTCGAAGCATACCTGTGGGCCGCCGCCGCGCTGGTCGTCGCGTCCCTGCTCGCCGCGTCCTTCTTCGCCTTCGCCGGATCCCGTCTCGGGGAGGAGACGGAATCCCTCGTGTCCGACCGCGGGGGGTTGATGTGGGCGCCGTTCGTTCTCCTTGTCGGGGCGCTGGCTTATATCGCCCGGATCACCGCGCCGAGCTCCTACGGGGACATCTGGGTCTACCTGGCGTGGGTCCGGGCGTATCTGGGCCCGGGCGGCCTCGGCGCGGCCGAGCCGTTCTTCGGGGAGGAGGTCGGGCTCTCGCGGGCCAAGATCAACGGCTGGCTCGTGGAGCAGGCCGCACTCTCGAAGGTCTCCGGGGTGGACCCGATAGACTTCGTCTTCTCCTACTTGAACCCGGTGCTGGTGGCCGTGGCGCTACTCGCCTTCTTCGCCCTGGCCCGCGTCCTGCTCCGGAGCGAGAGGGCGGCCCTCTTCTGCGGCTGCCTCTACGCCCTCTTCTTTCTCGTCCACCTCGGCCAGTCGCGCTTCACTTTCGGGGGCGAGTTCGTCCAGCGCCTGCCGGAGGACAAGCTTGCGACCAAGTTCCTCTTCATGCCGCTGGCGCTGGCTTTCGCGGCGGCGTTTCTGGAGGGAGGGGGGAAACGGTACTTCGGGTGCTTCGCGTTCATGCTGTGCGCCGTGCTGGCCGTCCATCCCATAGGTTTCGCCATAATCGGGCTGTCGATGGCCGGGTTCGCCATCCTGCACCTGGCGTCCAACCCGAGGAGCCGCGCCTCCTGGGCGAGGGTCTCGGCGATGGGTCTTACAGGGGTGGCCGTGCTGGCCGTTCCGGCCGTCTCCGTCTCGGCCTTCGCGGGGCAGCCGCTGACCGCCGTTCTCGCGGACTCGGACATAAACTCCGGCGACCCGGACGTTCTCAGGAACATGGTCTTCGTCAGCCCGGAACGGGCCCGCATCTTCGAGTTCGCCGACGGCTCGTACATGATGCACCCTTCGCTGCTGCTCGACCCCTTGCTCGCCGTGCCTTTCTTGCTCGCCGTGCCTTTCCTGCTGTGGCGCGTAGAGCGGAGCATCGCCGCCCAACTGCTCCTCGGGACCATGCTCCTGACCACCTTCGCCGTCTACGTCCCCCCCGTAACCACCCTTCTCGGCGACGAGCTCGTCCTGCCGGGCCAGATCTGGCGCCTCGCCTGGCCCATCCCCCTCGCGTCCCTGCTGGCCTTCGGCTGGCTGGCGTGGACGGCGATCGGATGGGCCGCGGGACGGGTGAACTTGCTCCGCCTGGCCCTGCCGCCGCTGATCGTGGTCCTCCTTTCGGCGGCGGCCGTGCCCTGGGTCTCGGACGGTATGAAACCCATACTGGACCACAAGGAGTCCTCCAGGGAGGCCGGCTTCTACCCCGTTGATCCCCTCTATCTCTGGTTCCGGGACGAGATCACCTCGCCCAAGGTGGTGCTCGCCTCGGACCTCCTGGGCGCCCGCATCCCGGCCTACTCCCCTGAGGCCAACGTGGTCAGCCGGAGGGGCGGCCTCGTCCTGAGGGCCCTCCCCAAACTTGAGCAACGGGTGCCAGGCCGCATCGAAGTTCCCCAGGGCGCCGTCGACGTCCAGAAGTTCTTCAGCGGGACCACCCTCAAGACGGGCGCGGAGATCCTGCGCCGCCACGACGTAGACTACGTCATGGTCACCACCGACTCCCCCCTCGACGCCTCCCTGCCGAGGCTGCCCGGCTTCGAACAGGAGGCCGAACCCAGCGACCGCTACAACCTCTACAGCGTGGACCTCCGGAAGGTCGGGGCCCCGCCCCCGCCGCGTAGCCCTGCCCCGCCACCAGGAAACCCCGTCCAACCGCTACAATAATCCCGACAGCAAGAACTGACGGCTGAGAGCGTAGGCGAAGCCGAAGCGTGCTGAGAGTCCCCGCAAGGGACGTACTGAAAGCCCTCGAAGAGGGCGTGCTGACAAGCTGCCATAGGCAGCGTGCTGAGAGGAGCGAGCGATGCAATACGTCCACACCTGCTACAGGGTCCTGGATCTCGACAAGAGCATAGACTTCTACACTAACAAGATCGGCCTGGAACTCGTCCGGAGGGTACCCATCGGCGACGACGCGACCAACGCCTTCCTCGCCGTCCCCGGCGACCCCGAGCCCCGGCTGGAGCTCACCCTCAACCACGACCAGGAGCAGCCCTACGAGCTCGGCACCGGCTACAGCCACGTCGCCTTCGCCGTCGAGGACCTCGACGCCCTGGCCGAGAAGCTCGAAGCGGCCGGCGGCGTGGACTTCGAGAGCAAACCGCACGCCATGGGCAGTGGCACGCGCATCTTCTTTGTCCGCGACCCCGACGGCTACCGCGTCGAGTTCATCGAGCGCACGGGCTAAACCCGCCGCCGCCCCGCGCCGATGACGGTGTCGTGCGCGGGACGAGGTTCAAAGACGTCTGGAAGGACCGGCGGGGTTACACGCTGCCCGAGGTCCTGACCGCCGTCGCCATCGCGGGCCTTCTCGCCGCGATCTCACTGATAATCTTCCTCGCCCTGCTTGAACGCTGGCGGGTCGAGGCCGCCGCCGACCAGCTCGCCGCCGACATGAGGCTCGCGCATACCAGCGCCACGCAGCAGCTAACGGACTGGCGCGTGGTGCTCATGCACGATGGCTCGCCGCTCGCGGCCTGCTCCGGGGCGGACTACTGCATCGTCAAGCTGAAGACCGCGTACGACGCCGACGATGCTCACCCCGCCCTGGCACCCGGAGTACCCCCCGCGCCCAGGGAGTTGCCGGAGGGCACGAAGGTAAAGGACGTCACCTTCGACCCGGACTGCTCCGGCGGCGACCCCGATGCCGTCGTCCCCCCGAGCAGTTGCGGGCCTGAGCCTACGCGGACCATCGAGTTCAACTCCAACGGGACGGTAAGGACCCTGCGCCCGGGGACGAGCGGCACGGTCAGGGTCAGCTCCGACGACGGCAGCCCGTCTTGCGGCGTGGTCTTCCAGGCCGCCACGGCGAGGGTTCGGATTGGTCCGTTCGTCTATGAGTAGGCGGGCGGACGAGACCGGCTCCTCGCTCGTGGAGGTGTCGGTGGCGATGGTCGTCCTCACCCTCGCCATCGTTCCGGAGAGACGTAACACGGTGCTGACGGGTGAGCCCTTGTAGAGCAGTTTATCCGCCACGTACTGGCCGTCGTACAGGTCTTGCTCTTCGGCCCACTCCTGAGCCGCCTTGGTCAGTCTGAGGGCGTACTCCGTGACCTCCGTGGTCAACTCTACCTCCTGCGCGGACAGCACGCCGGTAAGGGAGAGGGACGAATAAATTTCCCTCCTGATCTCGGCTGTGAGGTAGAACAAACCGTCGTAGAGAATCCCGTCCCTGTAGACCTCTAGCAGGGCATTCCGCGTGCTCCTGAGGGCATCCTGGCGCGTCTGACGGGCTTCAGAGTCCCGTAGCTGGGAGACGGCAAATTCCCGCTCCTCTTCCAGCGTGTCGAGCCGTGATTTCAACTCATCCAACGTCATGGCCCCGGCTGCCTGTTGGTCCTGGTAGGCGGCACGTCTCCGGTCCAAGTCCTCAACTTTCAGCAACCAGGGGGCTGGGTTCCCCGCCCCCAATT
>JALZNL010000188.1 GCA_030857715.1 Actinomycetota bacterium
GTGAGTGGCCTGAGCGGATCTTTCTGGCGGCGGGTCATCGGCAAGCCTCCCGGAGCGAGTGGGGGACTTGCACCATATCTCACCTTCGCCGGAATAGCTACGTCCATGACAACTGACCCACTAGTCCCTCGGCCCGCCAGCGACGTAGAGGACCTGGCCGCTCACGAACGCGGCCTCCTCGGAGGCGAAGAAGAGGACGGACGCGGCCACGTCTTCGGGCCAGCCACCACGGCCGACGGGGATCGTCTTGACGCGCTCGGCGACGAAGTCGTCGAAGTCCACGCCGAGGCGGGCGGCGGTCTCGCGGGTCATTTCCGTCTCTATAAAGCCGGGGGCGACGGAGTTCGCCGTGATGCCGTAGCGGCCGAGCTCGACGGCGAGGGTCTTGGTGAAGCCCTGGATGCCGGCTTTCGCGGCGGAGTAGTTCGCCTGGCCGCGGTTGCCGAGGGCCGAGGTCGAGGAGATGTTGACGATCCTGCCGTAGTTCTGCTCGACCATGTACTTCTGGGCGGCGCGGGCGCAGAAAAACGCGCCGGAGAGGTGGACGTTCAGGACGCTCCTCCAGTCCTCGTCGGTCATCTTGTAGACGAGGGCGTCCGACGTGATCCCGGCGTTGTTGACGAGTACGTCCAGCCGCCCGTACCGGTCCACCGTCTCTCCGACGGCGTTCTCGACCTGCGTCCGGCTCGTCACGTCCACCTTCGCGGCGAACGCGTCCATCCCCTCGTCCACGAGCCCGCGGGCGGTCGCCGCCGCCCCGTCGGTGTTCACGTCCGTCAGGCAGACCCGCGCGCCCTCGCGGGCGAACCGGCGGGCTATGGCCTCCCCGATCCCACGCCCCGCGCCCGTTACCATCGCGACCCTGCCGTCGAGCCTACCCAATGTCGCTCCTTTCAGTCGCTCAGGCATCAGGCATCAGGTTTCAGGTTTCAGGTTTCAGGTTTCAGATTTCTTGCTGATGCCTGATGCCTGTGACCTGAAACCTAGTATTCGTAGAATCCTCTGCCGGTCTTTTGGCCCAGCCTGCCGGACCGTACCAGATCCCGGAGGACTTTTGGCGGCTCGTAGTAGGGGTCGCCGGTCGCTTCGTGGACGCGGGATGTGACGTCTAGGGCGACGTCGAGGCCGATGAAGTCGCCGAGCTCGAAGGGGCCTATGGGGAAGCCGAGGCCTTTCTTTACGAGGAGGTCTATGTCTTCCTTGGGGGCGGCTTCCCTTTCCAGGAGACGGCAGGCTTCGAGGAGCATTGGGATGAGGAAGCGGTTGGCGACAAAGCCGGGGACGTCGCCGTCCACGACGACGGGGAGCTTGCCGAAGGAGCGGACGAGGTTCTTCGCCCGTTCGAGGGTCTCGTCGCTGGTGGACGAACCGCGTGGGATCTCCACCGCCTCGCGAACAGGCGGCGGGGTGAAGAAGTGGGTGCCGCAGACCTTCTCGGGGCGGCCCGTGGCCGAGGCGAGGTCGGTTATGGGGATGGAGGAGGTGTTGGTGAAGATGCACGCCTCAGGCGGGAGCAGGGCGTCGAGGGCGGCGAGCGCCTCTCTCTTCGGTTCGACCTTCTCGACGACGGCCTCTATTACGGCCCCGGTCTCGCCGAAGGCTTCGACGTTCGTGGTCCAGCGGATACGGTCGTAGTGGGCGTCGGCCTCGGCTTCAGAAAAGGCGTCCCTCCGCGCGAAGCGTTGCATGCCCTCGCGGACGTAGAGCTGGGCCCGTTCGAGGGCTTCGACGGAGGAATCGCAGGCGACCACGGCGTAGCCGGATTGGGCCGCCAACTGGACGATGCCCGCGCCCATCGTGCCGGTGCCGAGGACGCCTATTCTCTTTGCCGGTTCCACTAGACGTCGCCGGTGCGGGAGAGGGTCTCGGCGTGCAGGATCAGGGTACGGACGCGGTCACCGAAGGTGGCGAAGCGTTCGTCACTGGTCTGGCCGTTCTTCCAGCGGGCGAAGATCTGCTGCAGGATGCCGGCGAGCTTGAAGTAGCCGAAGACGACGTACCAGTGCATCTCCGAGAGGTCGCGTCCGCTCTTTTCCGCGTAACGATCGATAAGCTCCCGCCTCGTCATAAAACCGGGGGTGGAGGTCACGGTCGGCATGACGGCTTTGAGGTCGTCGGGGTCTCCGGGCTCGATCCAGTAGGAGAGCGAGACGGCAAGGTCGAAGAGCGGGTCCCCCACGGTCGTCATCTCCCAGTCGAGCACGGCCCGTACTTCCGTCAGGTCGTCGGGGTTGAGGACGAGGTTGTTGAGCTTGTAGTCGTTGTGGATAACGGTGGGCGGCGGGCTGTCGGGTACGTTATTGACGAGCCAGTCGGTGAGCGGTCCCACTTCCTCTATCTCGTCGGTCTTCGCCTCGTCGTAGCGGGAGATCCAACCCTTAGTCTGCCGCTCCAGAAACCCCTCGGGCCTGCCGAGTTCCCCGAGCCCCGCCTCTGCGGGATCCACGGCGTGCAGCTCGACGAGCGTATCCACGACCGTCCGGGAGATCCCGCGGCACAGCTCCTCGTCAGGCCGCACGTCCTCGGGAAACGACTCGTCGAGCACGACGCCCGTCCTCTTCTCCATGACGTAGAACGGCGCGCCGATCACCGACTCGTCGTCCGTAAAGAAGTACGGCTTCGGGGCCAGCGGGTAGGCGGCGTTCAGCTTCGATAAGATGCCGGACTCCCGCCCCATGTCGTGCGCCTTGGGCGGTATCAGCCCCATCGGCGGACGGCGCAGCACACCCTCCCAGGCCCCGATCTTCAACAAGTAGGTAAGGTTCGACGCGCCGGAAGGGAACTGCTCGACCTCCAGCTCCCCGTCAGGCAACCCGTCTATCTTCTCCCGCAGGACACTCTCGACGGACCCCGCGTCGAACCCCTCGCCCTCCCGGACCTTTATCGTCTCAGACATCCGTATCCTTTCCAGTTGAGGTTACAGGCATCAGCAAATATCTGAAACCTGAAACCTGTAGCCTGTAGCCTCTAAACAACCGCCTTGCCGTCGACGACCTCCGGCACGAGGTCGCTCGCCCCGACGTTGGCGACGAAGCGGAAAGCGTCCATCCGGTCGTTCTCGACGAACCAGCGGCCGGCCCGGGTCTTTTTCAGGGCTTCGTGGACATTGTCTTTGTGCCGTTGCATGAAGTCCAGGGCGAGCCACGCGGCGTCGTTCGGGCGCCATTCCGGCGCGTCCATGCGGGACAGGATCGTGGCGGCGCCGAGAAAGTCCTCTACGGTGAAGCGGCCCGCCGAGCCGGCGCAGACGAGGTAGACGGAGTCCGTGCCCGACTCTTCCAGCTCGCGGGCGACAGCGGGGGCGTTGCGCAGGCAGCCGAGGAGTACGCGCTCGGCGGGTGCGGCATCGGCTATGGCGCGGGTGCCGTTCGTGGTCACGAAGATGACGTCTTTGTCCCGGACGACCTCGGGCGCATACTCCTCCGGGAAGGGGCCGTGGTCGTAGCCGTCTATCCGCGCGGCGTCCTGCTCCCCGCCGCGCAGGACGTTCTCGGGACCGAGCCTGGCGCGGATCTCCCCGGCCTCCTCCAGGCTCTCGGCCGGGTAGACGTCGCGGGCGCCGTTCTCGAGGATGGCGAGGAGGGTGGTGGTCGCCATGAAGACATCGAGGACGACGACCGTGGCGCCGGCTAGCCTCTCCGGCACGATCTCCTGCCGCGTCATAAGCACCCGTAGCCGCTTCAACGAACGGTCCTCCGCCAAGTCCCACCCCTACGCCCCAAAACCGCCTCATCTTACAGAAGCGCCCTCGGGATCGCAGGTAGGGAGTGAGGAACGGGGCTACAGGCGTGCGTCACGCCTGTAGCAGGACTAAAATGCTCCCTAAACCGGGGCGGCGGATCGGAGGAACCTTGAGCGAGTTGGACCGGCGCGGCGAGCGTGGGAAAACCGAACGCCCGGAGAAGCGTTCCCAGGGCAACCAGTACCTGTTCCTGACGTTCGGGATCGGGTTCACGCTGGCAGCGATTATGGTCATAGCCACCGCGGGGGTTCTCGCGGCTGGGATCGGCTTCGTGATACCTGCCGCCATCTTTTACGGGCTCAGCCTGAACGACTTTCAGAAGCAGCGTAACGCCCTCCCGAAGCCGGTCAACAGGGAGCGCGAGTTGCTCTCGGCCATCAGGGACAACGGCGGCAGCATCACCCCGGCCGAGGCGGCGATGGAGACCTCGCTCACCGTGCGCGAGGCGGACAAGATGCTCTCGGAGCTCGCCGGCGGAGGCCACCTCGCCGTGGAGGGCCGCGGCGGGGCGCTCTTCTACTCCCTTCCCGGCCGCGGCAGCCCTGAGTTGGAGGAGCGATAGAGGCTTTGCAAGAAGGCTCGACGTTTTAGCAGTCGGAGATCAGGTCCCCCAGACTTGCACCTGGTACTTCTCTCGCTCCGCGGGATCCGTGACCGTGCGAGTACCATTGCCGAAGCGTCCGTAGAAGAGCTTGTTCTTGAGGTGCTGGCCTTTCCTGTCCACCTCGACTACCTCGGCTTCGACCGGGAACCCGGAGGGCTTCACGTGGACCCTGCAGAGGTCTTTGCCACCGACCTTTAGGAACTCGCGCCCGACGTTGGCCGCCGCGGCCATGCCGACGGAGTTGATGAGGGCCTGGTCGAGGTGGAGGCCGAACACGTCGCGGTCGTCCTTGCCTTCTTTGTGCAGGGTCGCGTAGTCGGAGTCGAGGCCGAAGACCGATCCGTCGTCGGCGACACCTATGAGCAGGGTCCCGCCCTCGCGGCTGTTGAGGAACGCGGCGACGGTCTTGAGGCTCGCCGTCTGGAGAGGCTTGAAGAGCTCGCCGGTGTCCGCGCGCGTACGGAAGGTTGACTTGTACTCCAGTTGCGCGCCTTCCTTCGGCGGTGGGCCTAGCAGGTCCCCGATGGGGCAATGCTCCTGCCAGGCGACCTTTGCCTTGCCGTACACGAGCGGCAGGTAGACGCTCATTACCTGCCCGGAGAGGTCCCCGTTGTCCAGCAACTGGTAGGAGAAGCTCTCGGCGCCGGCCAGCCGGTCCACGACGGCCGATTGGAAGTGCTCCGGAAATTGTACCCCGAAGTTGCCCATCGAGTTCGCGGCGGCCTGGCGCTGGACGGTCTCGTCGTCTATGAGGTCCTGGGCGATACCGTCGAGGTGGAGCCGGTCGGCCTCCGTGAGCAGGAGCCCGAACCGCTCGTTGAGCCTCTCTATGATGTGCGAGAGCGGCGACGCTTCGGGCTCCTGCCGGCGGCCGGCCCCGTCGTAGATCGTCACGACGACGCCCCGATCCGCATCCAGCGAGACCGATCCCTCGAAGGTTTGCTCGAGTTGCAGGTGCGTGAGCTCGACCTCGGAGCCAAGGTCCAGGGTCCCCCCGGCGTCGCGCTTGATGAAGGAGGCGAGCGCCCGACAGAAGCGGTAGTCCCGCTCCAGCCCGGTGTCCCCGAAACTCACGACTTGCGAGAGGAACGCGTAGGTCCGCACGAAGCGGG
>JALZNL010000189.1 GCA_030857715.1 Actinomycetota bacterium
CCCTGTACCCGTGTCGAGGACCTCCACCAGCACCACCGCGCCCTGGGGCTCCACCCGTAAGAAGATCATGCCGCCCGCGGGGGTGTAGCGGAGGGCGTTGGAGATCAGGTTATGGAGTACGCGCCCCATCCTGGGAAGGTCCATCAAGACCGGATCCACGTCTTCCGAGACCTCGCCGATCAGCCGCACGTCCCCCTGCTCGGCCTGGGGCCGGAAGCTCGCGAGGGTGTCGGAGATCAGGTCGCGCAGCGAGGCTGGCTCCAGATTCGGGCGCAGCGCGCCAACGTCTATCTGAACGAATTCGAAGAGATCGTCCACGAGCCGGCTGAGGTTCGACAACTCCCTCCGGGCGGAGGAGAGGTAACGTGCCTGAGTCTCGGGGTCGGGGGTGACGCCATCCGCCACCGCCTCGACTAGGGCCAACGTGGCCGCCAGAGGCGTGCGCAGGTCGTGGGAGACGGCGGCGATCAGGTCCCGCCGCGCCCGCTCAAGCTCGCGCTCGCGTTCCGCCATCTCCCGTAGCTTGGCGACCATGTGGTTGAAGTCCCGGGCGAGTTCGGAGATCTCGTCGTGGCCGTCGTCCGGCACCTCCGTCTGGAGTTCGCCGCCAGCGAGCCGCGCCGTCCCCTGCCTCACGCGCTCGACGCGCCGAGCGAGCGGCGACGCCCCGCGCAGTCCGAAGCCGACCGCCAAGAGCGACGCGAAGAGCAACATGGTCAACAGGATCGAGAAGTCGTGCAACGAAATGAACATCGCCACGGCACCGGCCACCACAATGCCGAGCAGGAGTAGGTTGCCAACCAAACCCACGCCCACAAGCTGCCCCCGCACGCCACCGAATCGCCGGAGCACCGCCGGCCGGGTCAGCAGCATCCCGCCCAACCCAGCGCCGGCACCCGCAACGGCGAGGACTAGCGCAAGCCTCGGGACATCTTCAGCCGGTACCCCGAACAGCGTCGCGGCGGCGAGTAGCGTTGTCCCCAGGGCACCCGCGAGGAACAGCAAGGCGACGCCAACGGTCCGCAAGGGGTCCGTCACCTGGCGTCGAACCGATAGCCCACGCCCCAGACAGTCAGCAGATAACGCGGCTGACCGGGGTCCACCTCGATTTTCTCGCGCACGCGGCGCACGTGCATGGTGACGGCGCTGATCTCGGCGGTGAATTCGTTATCCCAGACCGCCTCCATGAGCTCGTCCCTCGTGAACGTTCGCCCAGGGCTCGACGCCAGATAGTAGAGGAGATCGAACTCGCGCGCCGTGAGCGTGGTGGGGTCTCCCCGTACCGTCACCTCTCGTGTGCCCGGATCCATGCACAGCCCGTCGATCGCGAGCACCGCACCATCCGCCTGGTCCGCTCGGATCTCGGTTTTTCGGAGCAGGGCCGAGACGCGAGCCATCAACGCCCGCGGCCTGAAGGGTTTGACCACGTAGTCATCGGCACCCGCAGCCAACCCGAGGGCGCGATCCGCCTCCTCGCCCCTGGAAGTGAGCATGATCAAGGACACGCGACGCTCCGCCTGGATCCGGCGGCACACCTCGACCCCGTCTAACCCGGGCATTATAAGGTCGAGAACCACCAGATCGGGCCGTTCCCGCTCGTACAATCCCAGTGCCTCCTCGCCGTCGGCGGCCGAAACCACCGCGTACCCCTCCTGTCGCAGATATAGACCCACGACTTCTCGGATGTTCGGTTCGTCGTCGACGACCAGGATCTTTGCCATCTCTCGTGCTCCGGTTCCCCCGCCTTCTCGTAGTGGAATAGTCATGCGGTGGCCCCAATAGAATAGCGTTCCGACAAAGACCGCGGCAGGTCGGGCCCATGTGCTACAGAATCACCGTTGGCCCGAAGTCCGTCTCCTGAGCTCACCTTTACTTATCAGAAATGTTAATTCGTAAACCTTACACGACCGTTACCAATCTCTTACGAAACTCTTAATATTGTTTCAAACTGCGTTATTAACGCTGTGATTGCTACTGTATATACGACCTTTAAAGGTTGCTCCTCTTGCGGGTGGCTACCAGCCCTTTCCCGGCGCTCCTCTAGCTCTGTTAGCCGCCTCCCCCTTCGAAGGCCGGATAGAGTGACATCCCGCCGTCCACGAACAACGTAGCGCCGGTGACGTAGGATGCTTCCTCGGAGGCCAGGAACGCCACGCAAGCGGCGACCTCCTCCGGTTCCCCCCACCGGCCCCAGGGAACGAGTTTCTCTACTGCCGCCCGCTGCTCCGGGTCGTCGAGTTTCTTCCGGTTTATGGGCGTTGCCATGGCACCGGGGGCCACGGCGTTCACCCTGATCTTTCTCTTGGCAAACTCCAGCGCCAGGGTCTCGGTTAGCATCTTGAGTCCGCCCTTCGCCGCCGCGTAGTGGGCGAAGTGGGGCCAGGGGATGCGCTGGTGGACGCTGGACACGTTGATCACCACCCCGCCTCCACTCTCTACCATCACCCTCATGGCCTCCCGGCACATCAGGAACGCCCCCGTGAGGTTCACCGAGACCACCGACTCCCAATCTTCCAGGCTCATCTCCAGAAAGGGACGCTCGTTCTCTATTCCGGCGTTGTTCACCAAAATGTCCAGCCGCCCGAACTCCTCGACGACCTCCCGCACCATCCGCACGGCGTCGCTTTCCTTCGAGACGTCCCCCTGAATGGCGGTGGCGGCACCGCCGGAGTCCGTGATCTCCCGCACGGCCTTCTCGACTCCCTCTCTATCCGTCTCCGACAGGTGGTTGACGCCGACCGCGGCTCCCTCGCGTCCCAGGCGCACCGCGACGGATTTCCCGATCCCACCGGACGCGCCAGTGACGAACGCTACCTTACCTTCGAGTCTTCGCTCCATTAGCGCTCAACTCCTTCCTCGAGTCGTCTCCGTCTGACACCGCTACTTCTCATTGATCGGGTGGTCGCCGTACTCGTGACGCATGACCGCCACGGCCTTTGCCCAAGGACGATCCGCATCCCTGGATTCGTAGAAGCCCCAGACCGCCTGGGCGAGGAGTGGTATCGGGACTTCCTTATCCATCGCGTACTGGACGCCCCAGACCTGTTCGCCCGTGTCCTCGACCTGGGACTCGAGCGAGGAGAGGTCGCCATAATCCCGGAACCCCTCTTCCATAAGCTCCACGAGCCAGCTCCGGATCACGGAACCGTGGTTCCAGTTGTGAAAGAGAGCGGGCATATCCAACTCGTACTCCGAGCGCATGAGCAGCTCGACACCCTCTCCGATGGCCTGGACCATGCCGAACTCGATCATGTTGTGCATGAGTTTGACGAAGTGGCCCGACCCGGACGATCCCACATACAAACAGCCGTCCTCTACAGCGAGGTCCTTGAAAACGGGTTCCACAATCTCGAATGCTTCCTCATCACCGCCCACCATGAAACAAGCCCCGTTTCGCGCCCCATCGATACCGCCACTGGTTCCGCAGTCGAGGAAATGGATGCCATGTTCCTTGAACTCCTCGTGGCGGCGCTTGGAGTCCTTCCAGTGAGAATTGCCAGCCTCGACGATCACATCTCCAGGTTCGAGAGCCTCGCCCAGTTCCTCCGCCACCTTGCCGGTGATCTCCCCGGCGGGCAGGTAGAGAAAAACGACGCGGGGCGCGGAGAGCGCCGCCGCGACCTCGGCGGGAGAATCGAGCACCTGTGCACCCGCCTCGGAGATTTCGTCCTTGACCGAGTTAGACGAGCCAACGACCTCGTGTCCCTTCTCCAGAGCCTGCAAGGCGAGGTTGCCGCCCATTTTTCCGAGCCCCATAATGCCGAATTTCATATATTTCTCCTTTTCCATGATGTTTTGATCTCTGATCTTCCAAGCCTGCCGGGAGGCAGGCCTCCCGACCTCCGGGTCTACTCCCCGCCGGAGAACTTCGCATCTCTTGCCTGAGATAGAGTCCAGGCGGCGTTGATGAGTCCCACGTGCGAGAACGCCTGGGGGAAGTTCCCCAGGAATTCTCCTGTCTCCCCGTCGACCTCCTCGGCGAGGAGTCCCAGGTCGTTAGCGTAGGCATTGGTCCGCTCGAAGAGTTGCGTGGCTCGCTCTACCTCCCCCGCCAGTGCGAGGCACTCCACCATCCAGTACGTGCAGATGATGAAGCCGCCGTTGTCGTCGCCGGCCCAGCGGTGGACCAGCCCGTCCCACATCAGCTCGCTTTCTATCTTCTCGATGGTGGCCCACATGCGCTGGTCGTCGACGGGTAGGAAGCCCACCAGCGGCATCAAGAGGACCGAGGCGTCCAGGTTGTTCGAGTCGAAAGCCCCCGAGTAGGCACCGGCCTCCTCGCTCCAGCCCTGCTCCAGGATGGCCGTCTTAACTTCTTCGCGAGCTGCTTTCCAGTCTCCGAGGTTCGCGTGCTCGCCGAGCCGGGGGGCAAGCTCTATGGCCCGGTCGAGGGCGACCCAACACATCACCTTGGAGGTGAGGTATTGCCTCTCGGCATCGCGGGCTTCCCACATGCCGGCATCCGGCTCCCGCCAGCGTTCGGCGGCCCGGTCGGCGAGTCTGCGGATCAAACGCGCCAGCGGAGCGTCGAACTCCTCGCCGAGATGATCTCGGAGCAGATGCGCGGCGTCCACCACCTCCCCAAGCACGTCGAGCTGGTTCTGATTCCAGGCGTCGTTGCCGACCCGGACGGGGGAGCTGTTCCGGAACCCCGCTAGGTGGTCGAGGGTGTGCTCGGTGAGGTCCCGTTCGCCCTCGACGCCGAACATGATCTGGACGTGCTGGTCTTCGCTGAAGCGCCCGCCGGTGGCGCGATCCACCCATCCAAAGAACCGCTTCGGCTCGTCGGGACACGCCGCGACCCACAGCGCTCGCAACGTCAGGCTGAGGTCCCTGAGCCAGGCGAAGCGATAGTCCCAGTTCAACTCTCCGCCGAGTTGTTCGGGCAGAGAGGTGGTAGCCGCGGCCACCACCGCGCCGGTCGGAGCATAGGTGAGCCCCTGGAGCACCAGCGCGCTGCGTCGAACCTCGTCTCTGTACGAACCCTCGTAACCGCCGTGCATCTCCGACCAGGACTTCCATCCCTCGATGGTGTTCTCCAACTCCGCTGCGACATCTACGCCGGGCGGAGCCTCCCCGTCGCCGAACGCCCGCCGGTAGATCATGGCGAACTCCGCCGTTTCGCCCGAACGCACCACGAAGCGAGCCGTGGCTCTGGTCTCGTCTACCTCCAGTTGCGGCGTGGAGATCAAGCGAAGTTCGACCGGCCCGCCGTGGACCACGACGCCGTCCTCCGTGGGCACTACGAGCGGAGTGGTGAGACCGTATTCGAGGCGTGGGACGAACTCTAGTTCCATCTCCACCTCGCCTTCGAGTCCTTCCATACGGCGTAGAAGCTGGTGGGGACTATGCAGTCCGATCTCGTGCCCGCGCTCGCCACTCCCGAAAGCGAGGGCGTCCGTTAGGGCGACCCGGCCGCCGGGCGTGCGGAACTCGGTGCGCAGCACCATCG
>JALZNL010000190.1 GCA_030857715.1 Actinomycetota bacterium
ACTACGCGCTGGAGGACGTCGACCCCTACGTGCAGGACTCGGGGGAGGGGCGTTGGACGGTGGTCGAGGCGATCGAGGTCGGGTGCTCGATACCCGTGATCACCGCAGCCCTGGAGCAGCGCTTTTCATCGCAGGAGGCGGAGAAGTTTGGCTTCAAGCTCCTCAACGCCATGCGCAACCAGTTTGGGGGCCACGAATCCCAGCGCAAGGTCAAGCCCCTCGAACGCGAAGGAGCCTGAACCCGTGAGCGGTACTGGCGTATCCGAGCAGGAACCCGCGCCGGCCACGATAGTAATACTCGGCGCCTCCGGCGACCTGACGCGGCGCAAGCTGGTGCCGGCGTTGTACAACCTCCACCGCGAGGGAAGCCTACCAGCCGGCACCCGCGTGGTCGGGTTCGCCCGCCGCTCCTACGATCACGAAGAGTTCCGGTGCCTGATGCGAGAGGGCGTAGAAGAGTTCTCCGGCGCGACCCTCGACGCCGCGGCCTGGGAAGACTTCGCCGCGAACCTGTACTACGCGCGCGGTGACCTCGCCGCTCCCGGCGACTACAAGAGTCTGCAAGCGTTCCTCGGTGAGCTGGAAGGGGGATCGGCGGACCGCCTCTATTACCTGGCGACCGCGCCGGGTCTCTACGCGCCCGTAGTCGAGAACCTGGGTGCGGCCGGCATGGCGGACGAGGAAGAAGGTTGGCGCCGGGTCGTCGTCGAGAAGCCCTTCGGGCACGACCTCGACTCGGCCAGGAGCCTCGGCGACACTATACACGCCGTCTTCGAGGAGCGCCAAGTCTACCGGATCGACCACTACCTGGGCAAAGATACAGCGCAGAATATCCTCTTTTTCCGCTTCGCCAACACCCTTTTCGAGCCGGTGTGGAACCGCGCCTACGTGGACCACGTCCAGATCACCGTCGCCGAGGAGGTGGACGTGGGCCACCGCGCCGGCTACTACGACGGCGCCGGGGTGCTGCGCGACATGTTCCAGAATCACCTGCTCCAGCTTCTGGCGCTGGTGGCGATGGAGCCGCCCGCGTCGAACGAAGCGGGCGCTTTGCGCAACGAGACCGCCAAGGTACTCGCGGCGATCCGGCCAATAACCGGCGAAGCGGTGGCGCAGGAAACGGCGCGGGGCCAGTACCGGGGCTACCGCGAGGAGCCCGACGTCGCTCCCGATTCGGCGACGGCGACATACGCCGCTTTGCGCCTCTACGTGGACAACTGGCGCTGGCACGGGGTACCCTTCTATCTGCGCTCCGGTAAGACATTAGCCGAGAAAGCTTCCGAGGTAGTGATCAGGTTCCGGAGCTTACCGCACCTCATGTTTCCCCTGGCCCCCGGCGAGGAGCACGCCTCGAACGTGCTGGGCCTGTGCATCCAGCCCGACGAGGGCATCCACCTGCGCTTCGAGGCCAAGGTTCCGGGCACGACAAACGAGATGCGCCCGGTCGACATGACGTTCCACTACGAAGACGCCTTCGGCGAGGGCGGCATCCCCGACGCCTACGAGCGTCTCTTGCTCGATGCCCTCCTCGGGGACGCGGCGCTGTTCATCCGGAGCGATGCCATCGAGCTGTCCTGGCGTCTGATCGACCCCGTCCTGGAAGCCTGGGAGAATGGCGCCGCGCCCCCACTTGCCCCCTACGAAACGGGCAGTTGGGGCCCGACGGAAGCGGAGGAGTTGATAGCCCGTGACGGCCACGCCTGGCTGCGCGCTTGCGGCAACCACGATGAAGCCGTCGGCGGTAACGGGAACGAATAGCCGGTAACACGAATGTCAAGAAGGAGAACCCATGACAACGGAACAGCACTACGACGCTATAGTGATCGGCTCCGGCCAGGGCGGAAAGCCGCTTGCGGGCGCGCTGGCCGGGGCCGGGCATGAGACCGCGATCATAGAGCGGGGGCATGTAGGCGGCTCCTGCGTAAACAACGGCTGCACCCCGACCAAGACCATGATCGCCAGCGCCCGGGCGGCCTACGCGGATGGTCGTTCGGCGGATTACGGGGTCCACAACGGCCCGGCAACCGTCGACATGGTCGAAGTACGCCAGCGCAAGCGCGACATCGTGAATACTTTCCGCGGTGGCGTCCGCCAGATCATCGAAGGCACCAGGGGCCTGGACCTGTTGCCAGGCGAGGCTCGCTTCACCGGCCCGAAGGAGCTAGAGGTCGACCTGGAAGACGGCGCATCGGTTCGGCTCACCGCCGACAACATCTTCATCAACGTCGGCGCCCGGCCCGCCAACCCGCCAATCGACGGTCTGGAGAGCGTGCCAACCCTGAACTCCACCTCGATCATGGAACTGGACGAGGTCCCGGAGCACCTGCTGGTGCTCGGCGGCGGCTACGTCGGCCTGGAGTTCGCCCAGATGTTTCGTCGCTTCGGCAGCGAGGTCACGATAGTGCAGCGTGGCGCGCAGTTGCTGGCCCGCGAAGATGACGACGTAGCCGAGAAGGTAGCCGAAATTCTGCGCGAAGACGGCATCGAGGTGCTGCTAGAGACCGAAGCCCTGCACGTCGAGCAGACCAAGGGCGATATCCAACTGTCCATCCGCACGCCGGACGGGGAGCGCACGCTGACCGGCTCACACCTCCTGGTGGCCATCGGCCGGCCGCCCAATACCGACAGCCTCGACCTGGACGCGGCCGGCGTGCACACCGACAAGCGCGGCTTCGTCGAAGTGGACGAGCGGCTGGAGACTAACGTGCCGGGGGTATACGCCCTGGGCGACGCGAAGGGTGGACCCGCCTTCACCCACATCTCCTACGATGACTTCCGCATCATCAGCGCCAACCTGCTCGAGGACGGGAACGCCACTATTACCGATCGTCTGGTGTCCTATACCGTTTATATAGATCCGCAGCTAGGGCGCGTGGGCTTAAGCGAGAGAGAGGCCCGGGAGCAGGGACGCAACTTTCAGGTCGTCAAAATGCCGATGAGCCACGTTCCCCGGGCGCTGGAGATGGACGAGACCCGCGGCATGATGAAGGCCGTGGTGGATGCCGACACGGATCAAATCCTGGGTTGCGCGATCCTCGGGATAGAGGGTGGTGAGATCATGTCCATGATCCACATAGCCATGATGGGCAAACTACCCTATACGGCCCTTCGGGATGGCCCCTTCGCCCACCCGACCTTAGCCGAGTCGTTGAACAAGCTGTTCGCCAAGAAGCTCCGGTAGCGAGAGGAGAACCAGAATGCCGATCAACCTGTACGCTGGCGATGTCTTCCCCGATTTCGAGTTGCCGGATCACCGCAAGAAGCCCCGCCGTCTCAGTAGTTTCACCAAGCCGAGTCCCATGGACGAGAAGCTCGGCTTCACGGACGGCTACCCGGTAATCCTGATCTTTGGCCGCGGCTTCTTCTGCCCGCGGGACCAGCAGCATATGCGCCAACTGGTCCACTTCCAGTCGGAGTTGACGGTGAACTTCGGCAAGCTCGTGACGGTCAGCACCGATGCGCCGCTGGTAGGGGCGGCTTTCCGCGCCGGGCTGGGAGCACAGTGGCCATTCTTGTCGGACGAACGACGGGAGGTCATCAAGCGCATCGGCATCCTCGACGAGACCGAGGGGGAGTACGCCTACGTCGCCCGTCCCTACACCTTCGTGCTGAGATCCGACCTGACCATACACAAGGTCTACGATGGCTGGTTCTTCGTGGGGCGGCCGACGCTCGAAGAGTTGCGGCACGACCTGCGAGATATCATGCGCTCTCGGTCCGACTACCACTACGAGGCGCACAACACGCCGGAGGCAAAAAAGATCCGCATCCCCCAGCAGGAGTGGGCAAACGGCGCACCGCCACTCGGGGCGAACGGCCTGCCGGTGGCGCAAGGCATGGTGCGCTCCTTCGACCTCGATGCTGGCATCGGAGAGATCGAAAGCAACGCCTCGGAGAGCAACGGCGTTTTTTTCAACTTCACCGCCATCCCGGGCGAGGGCTACCGCACCCTGAGACCGGGGACGCCGGTGAGCTTCGAACTGGTCGAGAACGAGACGGGTCCCACGGCACGCAACGTCCAGAAGGATGGCGAGTCGTAGGGTGAAGCTACTCTCCGTGAACGTTTTCGACAGCTTTCACATACCTGACGGGCGAGGCGTTCTGGTCGAGGCGTTGCGCGTCCGGGTGGACGGCCGGTCGAGGAGGTCAGCGTTGGCCTGTACGGCGCAGCCCCGGAGAGCTACGAGGTCGAAAGCCCGGAGCTGGTAGAGCTCGTGAAGCCGTGGAGGCCCGAGCGGTAAACCGCGAACACACGCCGGATGGGAGGATCGACGTAAGAGACGAATCGGTCCGCAATGGGTACCTACGCAGGTCGTGGTAGGTCGTGGAAGAGTTACTGATCACGGTCGTGGACTACCTGCGGCTGACGGTAGAGGCGATCGGGGGCTTGGAGTTTTTTATCGGGGCCACAATCCTGAACCTCGTCCTCAACCCCACGTGGGCGGCACAGATGACGGTACTGACCATCGTGGTTCGCAAGCTCGTAACGCTGTCCTTCGACCGCCTGGCGCGTAGAGGTGTTTAGCGGCGTAAAGATCGCCAGATGGCTGGTGATCGTCACTCTACTCGTCTCGTTGACCGGCTGCTCCGCCGGCACGGACGACACCGCCTCCGAGGATCGGCCAAGCGCCGCCGCCCCGGAGGGGTTCGAGCACCGCACCGCCAAGGTCAACGGAGTCCGCCTCCATTACGTGATCGGGGGCAAAGGCCCCACCGTCGTCTGGCTCTACGGCTTTCCCGAGACGTGGTGCGCCTGGCGCGGCGTCACGCCCGCCCTCGCCGAAGAGCATACGGTTATAGTCCCCGACCTGCGCGACATCGGCGACTCTTCCTTCGAAGAGTCGGGCTTGATGGTCCTGGCTGCCGAGACGGCGTTAAGTATCTCCAAGCTGACAATGGATCTCCACGGCTCCCAATAGGCGCAGGGCGTGCAATACAGCCTCCTTCAACTCCGCCGCCGAGTCATAGAAGCGCCGGGGCATGAGGAAGCCCTTGAGCCTACGCCACACCCCCTCGACGAGGTTCAGGTGCGGACAGTACGCGGGCAGGCAATAGAGCCCGAGCCCCTTCGCCCCCCGGACGGGCCGCCTCTGCTTCACAGCCTTCGCCGTATGGAACGGCGCGTTGTCCAGGACCACCACGGCCTCCTTGCCCGCGCTCTCGGCCTCGGCCGCCAGGGCGTCGAGGTAGCCGACGACCTCCCCGGTTCGGCACGGCCCGCCGAGCATCGCGTACTCCAGCCGCCCGTCGGCTTCGCCCCCCTCGAAGCACAGCGCCCCGATGACCCCGATGGGGTTGACGCGCCCGCGAGACCCCCATCCCGTCGGCGCCCGATGCTGACGCGCCCGCCCTCTCCTCGTCCACGTGCACGTCGGGGGCAGGCGCAGCGAGAAGCCGCTCCCGTCCAGGCGTTTCAGGACGGTTCGCCCTTCGGAGGCCCCTTTT
>JALZNL010000191.1 GCA_030857715.1 Actinomycetota bacterium
TGTCAGGCCTGGGGATGCAGTCCTACCAGTCTTCCCGGACGGCCTCGGGCGCCGAGCACCAGTTCAGCCACCTCTGGGAGATGGAGGGCCTGGGACACGGCGAAAGCCAAGAAGGGCCTCCCCTCTCGCACGGCTTCAAGGTCGGGGTGGGCTCGGTCGCCATCGCCGCCCTCTACGAACGGATACTCGAGCGCGACCTGGGTAACCTGGACATCGACGCGATCAGCGGTGCCTGGCCCGGCCGGGACGAGGTGGAGCGCTCCGTTCGGGAGGCACACACGATTCCGGATCTAAAGCGGGGCGCCGTCGAACAGAGCCTCGCCAAATACGTCGACGCCGAAGAGCTGGCGGAACGACTCGAGCTGCTCCGGAAAGTCTGGCCGGATCTACGCGGTCGTTTGAGGGACCAACTGATGCCGGCCAAGCAGATAAGCAAGATGCTGCGGGCGGCCGGGTGCCCCACGAGGCCAGACGAGATCGGGCTTGGCTGGGAAGAGTTCGAGGCGACGTACTCCAGGGCGCGCACGATCCGCAAACGCTACACCGTCCTCGACCTCGCCGCCGAATCCGGCGTCTTCGAGGAGTGCATAGAGGAGCTGTTCGCGCCCGATGGGTTCTGGGGTCGCGAGGCGGCCTCGCAGGCGCAGACGGGTGACCCCACCCGATGATAGCGTGATCGCCAACGAGCTCGCGCTCGCTGGAAGGGGCAGGCCCGGCAGGACAGGCGTCGCGGCGCCGGAGATCTCTACGGGGAGAAGGCAGGGGACCGGCCTCGTACCTCCCGACCAGGGCTGCCCCTGGAGGATTGCGGCCAATCGGGCGTCCGGTGTCATGCTGCGCAAACCGAGCGACGGGCGCAAGTCGTGTGGAAGGCGTGCTCTCCCCGCCGCGCGAGGTCTGCGGGCGGAGCACGCGCGAAGAGGAGGAGAGCTTTGAGCGAGGGGCCATACGTACTTGGCATAGACTACGGGACGGAGAGCGTGAGGGTCGGGATCTTCGACCTGGAGGGCACCCCCGTGGTCTTCGCCGCAGAAGCCTATTCCCTCAAGCACCCGCACTCCGGGTGGGCCGAGCAGGACCCCGACGAGTGGTGGAGCTGCCTGGTCAAGGCGACCCGTCGGGCGCTCGACGAGGGGAACGTCGCTTCGGAGGAGATCGCCGGCCTCTCCGTGGACGCCACGACCTGCACCGTCGTTGCCCTCGACCGGCAAGAAAGGATATTGAGACCGGCAATCATGTGGATGGACGTGAGGGCGGTGGATCAGGCGGTCCGGGTCCAAGAGACCGAAGACCCCGCGCTTAAGTACAACGGATTCGCCAGGGTTTCCGCCGAGTGGATGCCCAGCAAGGCCCTCTGGCTCAAGGAGAGAGAGCCCGACACCTACGAGAATGCCGAACACATCTGCGAGTGCCTGGACTGGGTCACGTACCGCCTGACCGGCGAGTGGACCGCTAGCATAAACACCGCGAGCTTCCGCTGGTACTACGATCGGAACGAGGGCGGGTTTCCGGAGAGCCTCTACGTCGCACTCGGCCTAGACGACCTGCTCGACAAGTTCCCCCCGCGGGTGCTCGACATGGGCACCGTTGCCGGCGAGTTGCGGAAGGAGGCGGCCGAAGAGCTTGGCCTACCGGCGGGCGTTCCGGTGGCGGAGGGAGGGGGGGACGCGTTCGTCGCCCTCGTGGGACTCAACGTCCTGGAGCCGCGCAAGATGGCGCTCATCACGGGCTCATCGCACGTGGTGGTCGGCCAGGCCGCGGAACCCAAGTACGGGGCCGGGCTCTTCGGCGCCTACACCGACGGCATCGTGCCAGGCCAGTACTCCGTCGAGGGCGGCCAGGCCTCCACGGGTTCCGTGGTCAAGTGGTTCAAAGACAACTTCGCAAAGAGGGCCGGCGCGGAGGCCGAGCGTCGCGGGGTGGACGCCTACGAGGTACTGGGCGAGATGGCGGCGGAGGTGCCGCCGGGCTCCGAGGGCCTGATGGTGCTGGATTACTGGCAGGGCAACCGGACGCCCCACACGGACCCGGAGGCGCGCGGGATGATGTGGGGGCTCTCCCTCAGGCACCAGGAGGGGCACGTCTTCCGGGCGATCCTCGAAGGCATCTGCTACGGCACCGAGCACATCTTGCGGACCATGCGCGAGAACGGCTTCGAGCCAGAGGAGGGCGTGGTGTGCGGCGGCCCGACCAAGAGCGACCTGTGGATGCAGATGCACGCGGACGTCTCGAACCTGCCGATCTCCTTTACCCGGGTGCCCGAGGCGCCGACGCTGGGCTCGGCGATACTTGGTGCCGTGGGGGCCGGGCTCTACCCGGACATCCAGACGGCCGCCGAGAACATGGTCCACGTCGAGAGCCAGATCGAACCGGACCCCGCCATGCACGAGGCGTACAAGTTCTACGTCGACAAGTACATCGAATCCTATCCCCGGATGAAAGAGCTCATGCACGAAGTCTCCCACCACGAGGCGAGCCAGGACAGGGACCAGCCCCCGGCCCATGGCTGAACGCCCCAGACCCTCGTCCGGGCAAGACCTACGCCCATGGCAAGAGGAGCCCTATCTGGCGCACGCAGAGCCCGACGAATCTACAGGTACCGCGAAGTCGCCCCCGGCTGATGGGGGAGGCCGCTGACCCACACGTGCAGAAGGAACGAGACGCGATCGGTTCGAGGCGTGCGACACGGACGCCGAGCGAGAACTCAGCCAGAGGGAGGATAGGCCATGAGTAGCCAGCAAGCGCAACCCGAGTACGGGGCCTTCGGACGCCGGGTCGAGAAGATGGGCATGCCGAGGCCGCTTTTCTGGGGCTTCGTGGCCGTCTTTATCTTTATGATCGGCGACGGCGTGGAGATAAGCCGACTCCCGGGCTACCTGACCTCCGAAGGAGGGCTCAACGGCGGTCAGGCGTCGCTGATAACCGGCACCGTCTACGGCCTCGGCGTCATCGTGGCCTCGTGGTTCTCCGGCACGCTCTCTGCTATCTGGGGTCCCCAAAGGGTCATGCAACTCGGCGCGGCGATCTGGGTGGTATTCGAGATCATCTTCCTCCTCTTCGCCATCGACTCCGGGAGCCTCTTCTTGGTCGGCCTGATCTACGGGATACGCGGCCTCGCCTACCCGCTCTTCGCCTTCGGGTTCTTGGTATGGGCACAGACGGAACTACCCGCTCTTCGCCTTCGGGTTCTTGGTATGGGCACAGACGGTCACCCCGGTGCACATGAGGGGCTCGGCCGCCGGATGGTTCTGGTTCGCCTTCACCGGCGGCCTCCCGACTCTAGGCGCCGTCGTGGCCGCCGCCTCGGTGCCCCTAATAGGCGTGTACAACACCTTCTGGCTCTCGCTCGTGATAGTCGCCATCGGTGGCGTCATAGGCTCGTTCTTCGTGCGCGAGGCGCAGGGCCTGCAGCCGATCGCCGACGAGCACGTCGAGAACCCAAGGAGCTACAAGCGGCTTCTCGAGGGCATCGACATCCTCTGGCGCGATCCCAGGACCGTCTTGGGCCTCGTGGTCCGCATCGTGAACACCTCACCGCAGTACGGGTTCTTCTTCTTCATGCCTTTCGTCTTCGTGGCGGCCACCGCGGAGGCCCCTTACGACGGCTTCATGAGCGCGGGGCAGTACTCTGTGCTCGTCTCCCTGGTCTACGGCGCGAACATCGGCGCCAACCTGTTCTTCGGGATAGTCGGCGACTACTTCGGCTGGCGGCGCACCGTTACCTTCTTCGGCTGCGTGGGTTGCGCGATAGCCACGCCGCTCTGGTTTTTCGGATCGCTGCTCACGGAGAGCTACGCCGTCACGGTAGTGCTCGGAATGCTCTACGGCGTCCTGCTTGCCGGCTTCGTGCCGCTCTCGGCCCTCATGCCCTCCATGGTCGAACGCCACGACAAGGGCGCGGCGCTTGCGATCCTCAACACCGGCGCCGGCGGCGCCGCGTTTATCGGCCTGGCCATACCTACGGCCCTCGCCCCCTTCATAGGCTACGGGGGCGTCGTGATCACGTACTCCGCCCTGTACTTGGTGAGCGCCGTGCTGACCTCGTTCATCGTCTCCCCGGCAGACCCCGGAGAGGAAGGCTACTCTGCGGAGGACGCGGAACCGTCCTTCGGACACTGAGCGTCCTCGAGACGCCTCCACGAGGCATCGGCCCCCAAGGACGCCTCGGCGCGACCTGCTGGCCGGGGGCGACGACCGGGTCGGGGGGTGGAACTGATGAGCATTACGCTTCCCGTTCGGGGCCTGAGACAATAGACGAGGAGGATGATAGCGTGGAGTTTGAATCCGGGACCGCAGAGACCACATCTTCCCACGTCATGCGGGATCTGGCGCGAGGCACCTTAGAGGAGGCAGCCTCGGGTCATTCCGGAACTTCGGGGTCGCCATCCCCTAGGCCACACGCCATCTACACGAAGGTCATCTGCCACAGTTCGAAGAGACGCAATTGGCCGGGTAGGGACCGCTTGAACTTCTTGGCCGGCCAAGCGTTTGGTTTCGAAAACAGGGTCGAAATGGCCACGAAAGAACGCCATTTGGCGGGTGCACTCACCCATTATGGTGCTCGGGAGGGAGTGAAATGACGACAGTGAGTATCCTGGGCTCGGGAGTGATGGCCACCGCACTCGCCTTTCCGCTCTCCGATAACGGACACGATGTGCGGCTCGTCGGCACACATCTCGACCGCGACATCATCGACTCCATCAAAAAGACCGGCGTGCACCCGGGCCTGGACCTCGAGGTCCCCGAGACCGTCCGTGCCTACCATCTGGAAGACGCCGAGGCGGCGTTCGAAGGCGCCGAGGTCGTCATGAGCGGGGTCAACTCGTTCGGGGTGCGCTGGGCGGGCGAGCAGCTGGCGTCGCTGCTCGAACCCGGCATGCACGTTATCTCTATCGCCAAGGGGATGGAGGCCACGGACGGCGGCGACCTGCGCATCCTTCCCGACGTCCTAGCCGATGAGGTGCCGGAGGAGCTCCGGGAACGAGTCTCCTGGTCGGCTATCGCGGGACCCTCCATCGCGGGCGAGGTCGCCGTGCGGCGGGACACCTGCGTGGTCTTCACGAGCCGCGACGCGGGCGTATCGGCGAAGATGTCCGGCCTCTTCCGAACGCCCTACTACCGCGTGTGGACCTCGACCGACTTCGTCGGCGTCGAGGTATGCGCGGCGACCAAGAACTGCTACGCCCTCGGGGTCGGTTTCATGGAGGGCATCTTGGACGGCAAGGGCGAGTCGGAGGCGCGATACCGCAACTACGATTACGGGGCGGCGGTCTTCGGGCAGGCGACGCGGGAGCTCGGCGAATACATGGAACTGCTTGGCGGCGAACCGGAGACGCCCTACGGGCTTGCCGGAGTCGGGGACATGTTCGTCACCAGCATGGGAGGGCGCAACGTGAAGGTGGGACGGCTCGTCGGTTCGGGGC
>JALZNL010000192.1 GCA_030857715.1 Actinomycetota bacterium
TGAACCCCAGATTGCAGAAGACGAGCCGCAAGATGCGCCGCCGCCGCTCCCGCCTCTCGGCCCACCTGAACGGTCGCATCAAGGGCCTTGAGGTGGTGAAGGCCCACGGGCGCAAGGGGGACGAGGCCAGAGAGGTCGAGAAGCTCAACCGCAACGTCGCCAAGCACGGCAGCCGCAGGGAGACCGCCGCAGGGGTGCTTCTGGGGTCGTCTGCGGCGGCCGTGGCGCTCGTCACCGTCCTCGTGCTGGCGTTCGCCACCGGGGAGGTCGCCGCCGGGAGGATCACCGCCGGCGAACTGTTCATCTTCTACGCGCTCCTCGGGCTCCTGGCCCCGATCTTCCAGCGGATCACGGTCGCCGACCGGAACCTTCAGGAGGCGCACATCTCGATGCAGCGCCTGTCGCAGACCCTCGCGGAGCCGACGGAGAGCCCGCGCGAAGAGGAGCTGCCGCCGCTGGAGATCAGCAACGGTGAGGTGTCCGTCGAGGGGTTGACGTTCGACTACCGGGACGGGACGCGGGCGCTGGAGGACGTGAACCTCACCGCCCACCGCGGGGAGCTGGTCGTGATAACCGGCCCGAACGGCTCGGGAAAGAGCACGCTCATGGAGCTATTGCCGCGCTACTTGCGGCCCACGGGCGGGCGCATAGCGATCGACGGCCAGAACGTCGAAGGGGTCTCTCTCGAGTCGCTGCGCGCCCAGATCGGGCTCGTGGACAACAGCGCGCCCCTGCTCGACGGGACGCTCGCCGAGAACGTGGCCTACGGGGCCAAGGGCGAGGCCGGTGGCGAGGCGTCGGAAGGCCTGATCCAGCGCGCCGCCTACCTCTCTGGGCTCGACGAGCTGGTGGAGTCCCTACCCGACGGATGGGACACCAGGATCAGGGAGGGCCGCCGCATGCTCTCGGACGGCCAGCGACAGCGGGTCGCGCTCGCCCGAACGCTGGTGGCCGACCCCCGGATCATCCTGGTCGACCAGGCGATGTCCATGGTGGACGCGGACACGCTGCGGTGGCTGGTGGCGAGGCTGGGCGAGCTGGCGCGGGAGAAGACCGTCATCGTCGCCTCCAACCGCCTCTCCGTGCTGCTCGCCGCCGACCGGGTCTACGCCTTCGCCCACGGGCACGCCCTTGAGGTGAGCATCCAGGCTCTGCGAGAGCGCCACGAGGAAAACTTCGGGAAGGATGCGGACGAGATCCTCAGCGGGCTGGCACCGGCCTGGGCGTTCGACGGCGGCCGGCGGTCGGTCCGGACGATGCCGACGCCCGGACGGCGCAAGGAAACGGAAGACGAAGAAGACGACAGCGAGGAAGACGATGATTGAGCGGTTCTTGGGAACGGACGATGGATCTCTCGCCAGGGAGAAGGGGTTCGCCAGCGTCTTCGGCGCGATCCTGGTCGGGGCCGTGCTCCTGCCCGTGGTACAGAACTGGCGGGAGCAGCCGAAGGACGGCTTCCCGCTCTCCTACTACCCGATGTTCTCGCTGAAGCGCTCGGATAGCAGCACGGTCCGCTACCTCGTTGGCATCGACGCCGACGGAGGGCGCCACCTGCTCCCCCACACCTACGCCGGGACGGGCGGCCTCAACCAGGTGCGACGCCAGATCAACAAGGTCGTGCGCGGGGGGAAGGCGGATACGCTGTGCAAGCTCGTCGCGGCCAGGGTTGCCCAGGGGGACGAGGAGCGGTTCGCCGGCGTGGTCACCGTCCAGGTCGTCGTCGGCAGGTACCGGCTCAACGACTATTTCGCCGACAAGAGGGGATCGGTGTGGGAGCGCATGGACGCCTCCCGTACCAGGGAGCACGTCGAGGCCTCCTGCCCGGTCGCGAGGGACCGTCGGGCTCACCTCCGGGCCGTGGAGGACCTTTTATGAGCCGCTCGCTCCGCGATCTCGACGCCTTCTGGTTCGAGAGGGCGCCCGCGACGAGGCCGGCCGTGCTCAGGATCCTGATCGGGGTCTACGTACTCTACTACCTGGCGCCGCGCTACTCGATGTACATGAAGATCGCCCGCTCTGACCTGTCCCTGTTCAAGCCGGTGGGGGTCGCCTCGAACCTCGAAAAGCCCGTCCCCGTCTGGGTGTTCCGGGGGATGCTGATCGCGACCTTCGTCGCGAACGTCCTGTTTATCCTCGGCTTCCGGCACCGCCACACGGGGCCGTTGTTCGCCGGGCTCTTGCTCTGGGTCATGTCCTACAGGAACTCGTGGTCCATGATCTACCACAGCAACAACGTCCTCCTGCTGCACGCCATGATCCTGGGCCTCTCGCGCTCGGCGGACGCCCTCTCCGTGGACTCGCTCCTCGACGCCACCGAGTCTGAGGACCCCCACTGGCGGTACGGCTGGCCGATTAAGCTCATGAACACCGTCACGACGCTGACCTACTTCCTGGCGGGCGTCGCCAAGGTGAAGGGGCCGCTCGGGTGGAAGTGGGCCAGCGGCGAGTCGCTGCGCAGCCAGATCGCGGTGGACGGCCTGCGCAAGGAGCTGTACGCCGGCAAAGCGGCCCCGCTGGCCTATACGCTGCACAACAACCTGTTCCTGTTCACCATCATGGGCGTCGGCTCGCTCGTCCTCGAGCTCGGGGCGCCGGCGGCGCTCGTCAGCAAGAGGCTCTCCCGGCTGTGGGCCGTGGGAGCCTTCCAGTTGCACTGGGGCATCTTCTTCCTCATGAAGATCCGGTTCCGCTACCAGCTCCTGGGCCTGATCTTTGCCCCGTTCTTCGACCTCGACCGCGTGTTGAGGTGGATCGAACTCCGGGGCGCCAGGAGACAAGGGCGATGAAACCGCTACCGCCTGACGTAACCCTGATCTTCGACGGCTCGTGCGGGTTCTGTACGCGATCCGTGCGCCTTATCCTGGCTCTCGACCGCGACCGCCGCGTGACGGCGACGCCCTACCAGAGGCCGGGCACGCCAGAGGAGCACGGCCTGAGCCTCGCGCAGTGCGAGGCCGCCATCTGGACGATAATGCCGGGGCGGGACCGGTATTCCGGCGCGGCGGCTATCAACACGGCGCTGGCTTTCGTGCTGGAGACGCGGCTGCCGCTATGGTTCTATGCGGCTCCCGGCATAGAGCAACTCCAGGACCTGGCCTACTCGCTCATCGCGCGCAACCGGCGTCGCCTGCCGGGCGACGCGCCCTACTGTCGGCAGCGTCCCGAGGGGTGCCGCTGATGGGAGCGCGTCTCGCCGATCACTCTGAGGAGTCGCCGTTGATAGCGCCCGGCGCCGGCAGCTTCCGCTTTGCGGAAGACCGGGGTAACGCGGGTAGACCTCTCACCGTCTGGTATCACCGGCCTCCTGGTCTCTCCGATACCGCGCCGATAGTGTTCGTGATGCACGGCGTGAAACGGGACGCGGACTACTACCGAGACAACTGGACGGCCGCCGCCGAACGATACGGGTTTCTGCTGCTCTGCCCGGAGTTCACCAAGGCGGATTATCCCGATCGTACGGCGTATCAACTCGGCAACCTGGTGGGCGGCGCGGGCGAGCCTCTCCCGAAAGCCGCGTGGACCTTCGGCGTGATCGAACGCCTGTTCGACTTCGTCAGGGAGACGACGGGCAACGCGAGCGAGCGATACCACATCTACGGCCACTCGGCGGGCGGCCAGTTCGTGCACCGTCTGGCGTTGTTCCTGCCCGAGGCCCGCTACGCTACGGCGGTCGCCGCGAATACGGGTTGGTACACCATGCCCACGCTCGACGGCAGGAGGTTTCCCTACGGGCTGAAGGGCTCCGCGAGCACGCCGGAGACGCTGAAGAGGGCTTTTGGCAACCGCCTGGTGCTCCTTCTGGGAGAGCAGGACACCGATGCCGAGGATCCTTTCCTCCGGCAGTCGAAGGGGGCGAGGAGGCAGGGCAAGAACCGCTTCGAGCGCGGGCAGGCCTTCTACGGGGCTGCGCGTAATGAGGCCGCAAGGCTCGGGGTGGCGTTGAACTGGACGCTGGAGACCGTGCCCGGGGCCGCCCATTTCGACCAACTGATGATGCCGGTCGCCGCGCGCGTGCTTTTTCGCGGACCGTTAGCCGGAGCATCGAGAGGGAGAATGCTTTGACCGCTTCGATCACGTTCATCGGCGACACTCTGCTCGGTGGCGACGCCCAGGAGACGCTGGACCGGGAGGGCTACGCGCGCGCCTTCGACGGCCTGGCGCCGTTGCTCTCGGACACGGACCTGGTGGTCGCCAACCACGAAGGTCCCATCACCCGGGCGGACCGGCACTCGGCTAAAGGCTACAACGACGGTAAGAAGCGCCGGTGGTACCGGGCCCGTCCCGAGTCCGTGCAGACGCTGGTCGAGGCGGGCGTGGGGGTCGTGAGCCTCGCCAACAACCACGTGCTCGATTTCGGCCTTGAAGGGCTCGCCGATACCGTCGGCTCTCTGGACGCGGCGGGGATCTCGCACTGCGGGGCCGCCCTCGACGTCCGGGACGCCTACCGGCCCGCCGTCGTCACCGTCGGAGGGTACAGGATCGCCTTTCTCTCATACATGCAACGCTACGACATCTACACGCGAGACGACGTGTACGCCTCCCCCGAGCACGGGGGCGTCGCCCGGCTGACAGCCGGCCGCATCCGCGAGGACCTGGACGCGCTCGCGGACGCCGACCTGCGAGTCGTTCTCGTCCATTGGGGGAGAACCTACAAGCCCGTCACTTCCCTTCAAAAAGAGTTGGCCGCGCGGCTTCGGGAGGCGGGGGCCGACCTCGTGATCGGCCACCACTCCCACACAGCGCACGGGGTGGACCTCTCGGAGCGTTGCCCGGTTCTCTTCAGCCTCGGCAACGGCACGTTCGGCACGCGCGGGCGCTTCGAGAAGAAGGGAAGCCCGCCTTACGGGCTCCTGGCAAGGGTCGAGATAGACGGCGCGCGAAGTATCTCCGGGATCGAGATCCGGCTCCTGCACGTCGACAACTACGAGGTCGGCTACCGTCCCGTCCCAGCCGACGATGCCGCCGCCGGGGAGTTCGTGTGGTCCCTGGTCTCGCCGGAGCAAGGGTGGCGCCAGGTCGAACCCGGGGTACTGCACGCCGGGCTCGCCGCCCGTACCCGGGTGGAACCGGAGATCGACCGTCGCCGACTCTAGAGTCACCGCAATAGCCGACCGCTCTCGTTTACTTGGGGCCTTCGACGTGATGCAGAAGGTGGCCGCCGACAATAGGATTCTGGAGCTGCGCGAGTCGGTGGTCCGGCTGGGGCGGAGCTACCCGTGGTGAGCTCCGCAGTCTACGTTCGGGAGTCGGCGGCGTGGGAGAGCTGGATAGGCGAACCTACCGGTGGTTTGTTGATTTCGGAAGAAGGATCCGATTGCGATCTGGGAGAGTCCGATATGTGGTCAAATTACAGCGCACTTACGGCGATCGAGCAAGCGTATTTCGAGCGATCCTAGCCCACGTATCCC
>JALZNL010000193.1 GCA_030857715.1 Actinomycetota bacterium
CCCCCGCCAACTCCCGGAACACCGCCAATACCTCTTCCTTCTGGCCTTCCTCTCTGGCGGTGGTGCTAGGGTGTGTCTGACGAGCGGTCGTGTCTGTGTTATCCCGTGGTCGGAAGGCCACGATCGCGGGGGAGCACAGCATGGTCAGACGAGGAGAGATCACCGACAGGGCCTGGCAGGAGATAGAGTCGCTCCTACCCGAGTACGGTCAGAGCGAAGGCCAGTGGCGCGACCATCGCACCGTGGTCAACGGCATCCTCTGGAAGCTCAGGACCGGCTCGCCCTGGCGCGACTTGCCCGAAAGATACGGCCCCTGGCAACACAGACACGACCGCTCGTCAGACACACCCTAACGCAATGCGCGGGAGTTTGATGCTCCTGCGGCTCTTGCTCGTCTTGGGCAACCTTATCTTTCCGTTGCTCAAAGAACGCCTCACCTGCAACGTACCACGCTGGCTGTCTATGTCTTCGTAGCGAAGCCCCATAATCTCCCCGCGCCTGAGGCCGCAGCTTACGGCTAGGACGTACATCAACTCGAACCTATCGCCCCTCGCGGCCTCTAGCAGGCGCGAAACCTCTTCCCGCGTCAGCGGATTTACTTCTTCCGTGGTGTTCTTCGGTGCCGTGGCAGCGCGTACCACGTTTACGCCCACCAGCCTCCAACGCACGGCTTTCTGCATGGCCTTGGACAGGTTGGCGTGTATGAGCCTCACCGTGCCGGGACTCAACCCCTCGCCCAACTTTCGGGCGTAGAGCCGCTGGACGTGCATGGCGTTGAGTTTGTCGAGCCGTATGGAGCCTATGTACGGACGGACGTGGAGCCTGATAATGGTTTCGCGTCTGGCGTGGGTGGACTCGCGCACGGATTCTTTCTCCGACTCCATCCAATTATCGAGGAACCCCGCGACGGTGAGGTTACCCGCGTCGAGCAGCCCATCCGCCTTGTCCTTGGCCGCTTGCGCCAGCTTTTCCGCCACGTCTTTTTTCTTCTTGCCGTAGACGTACTTGCGCTTCGTCCCGCCATCGGCGGTGTCCACGGTGTACTGGGCGCACCACAGACTGTCCTTTTTCCTCTTGTAGATGCTGCCCTCGTTGGCGCTTCTCCTGCCCATTTTTCTCTCCGTAGCTGTAATGAAGCTGTAGTGATTGCTAAGGAGCGGGGCGGGCCACGGATGGTTAGACCTAAACTGCCTGCAAATCGTGCGGTTTTGGCCCGAGCGGTTCTAGGAGCGGCGGGCGAGCGAGGCGAACTTGGTGTACTGCTCCAGCCACGCGAGCTGCACCTTGCCCGTCGGCCCGTTGCGGTGCTTGCCTACCAAGACCTCCGCAATTCCCTTGTCGTCGGAATCGGGATTGTAGTACTCGTCTCGGTACAAGAACATGACCATGTCTGCATCCTGCTCGATCGAGTTGTGGACCACCACCCCGTCCGCGATGAAATTGTGCGTCCCCTCCACCGTGACGTCGAACGTCGGCTGCTCGCCCAGGGGCGTTATCTCGACGATCCTGTCCCAGAACAGATCGGAGCGTGCGATCTTCGCGAGTTCCTCGCTCTCCAGCACGCCCGCCATACGCGCGAGCCTCGGACGGGAGAACCTCCTCCGCCTCTCCGGCGTGCCGAGCAGGTATCCTCCGTTGTAGGTCTCCCCGATGGCCGCCGCCAACTCGCGACCGTTCACTCCCTTTTCCGCCATCGCCGCGACCACATTCCGGCGTACCTCCCATGGCACCAGATCTACGTTAGGGTTGGCTTTGAGGACCGACAATATCTTCAGGGCCGGGTCGATCATTTCCCCACGCACCCCGTGGCATCCCACCATCCGCAAGAACCTCGCCTGGTCTTCCGAGCCCTGGATGCGGAGGTTATAAGAAGCCCGGTACGAGCCAACGCCTCCCCCCCGTTTCTTCGTGGTCTTGCCGAAAGCTGACCTGACACCGAACCTCAGCAACATCCTCTTTACGTCCAGCACCAGCCGGCGGCTCGTCGAACTGTAGTAGGTCGAAACCGTCGGACCGCGGCCGTTGCGCGAGATCGTGATCGAGCCGTCCGTCGCCCACAAGTGCCTCAAGAAAAGCGCGAGCTTCTGGTCGTCCAGGCCAAAGATCGACTCCGGGACGAACTTGTTCCACGACCTCGCCCCCCATAGGCCGTGCGGTTCCAGCCATTCCCGCACCGGGTGCCTCTTTCCGTGCGTCAACCGGTACGGTGAAGGCAACCATACCTGGTACGTGTTCCTGTTCATCTCCGTCAACGCCTCTATGCCGAACAGCGCCCTCGACGACTCCTCCACGGCGCTCTTGTTCGCCGGGTCCGCCGTCGCGTACTTCACGCCGCTCGGGCCTATAGAACCGTCACCCAGCAGGTGCGCCAGCAGCACCAGTTCGTCGTCCTTCCAGCCAACATTCTCCTCGACCGGACGGGGGAGTCGCCTGGGGACGGCCACGAAACCGTCAACCATAAGAGCGTCGAGCCTCTTCCAGCCTTCCACGGACAGGAACGGATGATTGGCGGTCGCGTCCACCTCTAGCCCGGACGCCAGCTTCAAACGATACACGGGCTTGATGCCGGTCGGAAACGCCTTCGTGAGCCTTGCCGATACCAGGCGGCGTTCGTCGTCCACCGACCACACGTACGGCTGTTGCTGGCTCAACACGAGTTCTCCAAGTGACACCTCCTCGCCGTTGTCCGCCCGGCTTATCCTGGCGCTGGCGGGGAGACAGCCCGAGTCTCTCAGGTCGCTGAGCATCGGTCGCTTGTCGTGACGGGACTCCACGGCGCGGGAGAGCTGGGCGATGGCCAAGACGGGAACGTCGAGGTCGCGGGCGAGGACCTTGAGGCCGCGGCTGATCTCGGCAACCTCCTGTTGACGGTTCTCTTGACGGTTGCCTTGCCCGATCATGAGCTGCAGGTAGTCCACCACGACGAGGGAGAGCGGCGGCCCACCCTGTGCAACGAGCTGGCTCGCAAGACGCCTCACCTTGGCCCGCATCTCCATCATGGTGACGCCGGCGGTGTCGTCGATCCAGATAGGCGCCTCGCTTACCTGCGCCACGCCACGAAGGAGCTTCGGCCAGTCCTCCGCCTTGACGTTCCCGCTCCGAAGGGCCTGGGCCGGAATGCGCGTGGTCTGCGAGATGAGCCGCTGGACGAGCTGCTCCTTGCTCATCTCCAGCGAGAAGATCGCCACCGGCATCTTTTTCTCGCTACTTGCGTGCCATATAGCATTTAAAGCAAGGGCTGTTTTTCCCATGGCCGGTCTCGCGGCGAGGATTACGAGGTCGCTCTTGTGGAAGCCGGTGGTGAGGCGATCGAGGTCCTCGAAGCCGGTCTCGACACCGGTGACCTCGCCCTCCTGCTCGTAGAGGCGTTGGATCATCTCTAAAGCCCCGGGCGCGAGCTCGGAGACGGGGGCCAGGTGCTGCCGGAGCGTCCTGTTGGAGACGCCGTAGATGAGCTGCTCGGCGGAGTCGAGGGCCTCGGTTACGTCCTCGGGTTCGCGGAAAGCGTCCTCGGTTATGCGGCTGCCGACGTCTATGACGGACCGGAGGAGGGCCTTGCCGCGGACTATCTCGGCGTAGCGGGCGGCGTTCGAGGCCGTGGGGACGCTCTCGACGAGCTGGAAGACGTAGGCCCTGCCGCCGACGCGATCGAACTCGTTGATGGAGTTGAGCTCGTTGGTCAGCGTGATCTGGTCGATGCGGTCCCCGCGCGAATATAGCCGCATCATGGCCGCGTAGATTATGCGGTGCGTCTCGGAGTAGAACTCCTCGGGCGTGAGCTGCTCCGCGACCGCGGCCACCGCCGTCTCCGAGACTAGCAGGGCCCCTATGACGGCCCGCTCGGCGTCCAGGTCATGCGGCGGCACGCGGGCCGCGTCGGCCCCCGTCTCTACGCTCCGCATCCTCCCCCGACGCTCCATAGACGTTCTAGGATGCAACAGAAAGGCCCCCGTTACAAGACGGGGGCCTTTACCTTGTGGTCCAGGTTATGTATGAACCTAACGTAGAGCCATAGAGATACCCGGTCCGTAGGGGCGTTTCGCGAAACGCTCCTACAATTTGGGGACGACGATGACCTTGACGCTGGCCTCGACGTCGCCGTGGACCTGGATCGGGACCTGGTGGGTGCCGAGGGACTTTATGGGCTCTTCCATGCGGATCCTGCGCCGGTCGAGGCGCACGCCGCGAGCCTTCTCGACGGCGGCGGCGATGTTGGCGGCGGTGACGGAGCCGAAGAGGCGCTCGTCCTCGCCGGTGCGGGCTTCGATGGTTATGACGCTCTTGTTGAGGGTCGCGGCGACCTCCTCGGCGCGCTCGGCGAGGCGGCGGTCGCGCTCCTCGCTGTCGGCCATCTCGCGGCGGGCCTCCTCCATCTTGCCCGGGGTCGCGACCTCGGCGAGGTTGCGGGGAACGAGGAAGTTGCGGACGTAGCCGCGGCTAACGTCCACGATGTCGCCCCGCTGGCCGATCCTCTCGACGTCCTGGGTCAGTATCACCTGCACGGTTACCCCCTACCTTCCGACCACGTAGGGCAGCAAGGCCATCTCGCGGGCGCGCTTGATGGACGTGGCGGCCTCGCGCTGGTGCTGCGGGCAGAGGCTCGTGACCCTGCGGGCCCGGATCTTGCCACGGTCCGAGACGAACCGGCGCAGTACGTTGTAGTCCTTGTAGTCGACGTAGGCGACGTCTTCCTTGCAGAAGACGCACGGCTTGCTCTTTACCGGCCGGCCCCCGCGGGGCGGCTTTTCCCTTCTCTTACCCATTCACGACCTCCTGAAAATCCTGTTAGGCCGTAACCTCTTCGGGCTCCGGCAGCGGCTTGTGGGCGTAGCTCGGCGGGAGCTTCACTATCGTGTGGCGCAGCACGTCGTCCGAGACGCGCAGGATGCGCTTGAGCTCGACGAGGGTGCGCTCGCCCGCGGTGAACTCCATGATGACGTAGAAGCCGTCGGTGCGGTGGTCTATCTCGTAGGCGAGCTTGCGGCGGCCCCAGTGGTTCGGCTCGCCGGCCTCGCCGCCCGTGCGCTCGATGATCGTGCGAAAGCGCCCGACCGTGTTCCCGACCTGCTCCTCGTCGAGCTCCGGGATCACTATGAGCATGGCTTCGTAAGTAGTTATGACGGCCTCCTCCGGTCTAGATTCGGCTTCGCGGGCTCTTCCCGGCGAAGCAGGGGCTTATGTGGTTGCCGCAGGAGTCTACCAGCGGGATGTAGATGTTACAAAACGGCCCGCAACTCCTGTCCGCGCGTTCACCGTAGCGGTCCCGCCCGCGGATATACTCGGCGGGTGGAGAACGGTGTCCCAAACGCTGTCGAGACCGTGGGCCTGCGCAAGGTCTACGGCCAGGGTTCGACCGAGGTGCGGGCGCTCGACGACGTCTCCCT
>JALZNL010000194.1 GCA_030857715.1 Actinomycetota bacterium
GTTGGCGATGGCAAGATCCGTAACACCCCGGCCCCCGAGCTGCTTGACGACGAGCTCGCTCATCTCGCCCGCCCCGAGCACCAGGGCCCGCCGGCCGAGCAAAGATCCGAAAACACCTTCGGCGAGTTTGACCGCCACGTGCGGCACCGAGAGGGAGCTATCCCCCACGCCCGTCTCCGTCCTGACGTCCTTCCCGACCCGCAGGGAGGTGTGGAAGAGCCGGTTCAGGACGGGACCGGTGCAGCGCTCTTCGGTGGCCGAGCGGTAGGCCTCCCGGACCTGGCCGAGTATCTGGGCCTCCCCGACGACCATCGAGTCCAGCGACGACGCCACCCTGTAGAGGTGCCGCACCGCCTCGTCGTCCGTGAGCCAGTATGTGTCACCGTCGAGCGAGGAGCGTTCCACGCCGCGGTCCTCGGCCAGAAGGTCGAGAACCCGGGTCCGCGCGCCCGCGTCCTCCGCGAGGACGTAGACCTCGGTCCGGTTGCACGTCGAGAGCAGGACCGCCTCCGAGGCGACGCCCTCGTCGAGGAGTCGGCGCAGGAACGGCCGGCCGGCGCACGGCGGGAACGCGACGCGCTCGCGCACCTCGATGGGAGCCGAGCGGTGGCTCATCCCCGCAACCGCGACAAGCACCGGATCACCTCCTCTTCCGTACCCGGATCGACGTCAAGGCCTCCGCCCCGCGCCACCCGAAACTTCTCCACGACACTCTCCCACTCCGCAGCGAAAGAAGGCTCCATGGCGTCCCTGATCCTACGCGCCAGCGTGGGCGAGGCCCCGCCCGTCGAGACCGCCACCTGCAGTCCCCCCCGCCGCAGCACTGACGGCAGGGCGAAATCCCCCTCCGCGGGCCTGTCAGCGACGTTCACGGGAATGCCGTGCTCCTCCGCCTCCCGCACGACCGCGGCGTTCACCTCCCGCGAGTCCGTGGCCGCGAAGGCCAGCGTACAGCCCGCGAGGTCGCCGGGCGCGTAGGGCCGGCGCTCGACCGTCACGTCCATGTCGTCGATCTCGGGCGTAACCTCAGGCGAGACCACGACCACCCGGGCGCCCGACTCCAGCAACCCGCGCGCCTTCCGCGACGCGACCCCGCCGCCGCCGACGACCACGCAGCGCCTGCCGGAGACGTCCATGAAAAGAGGATAAAGGACCGCGTTTTCGAACCCGATTCTCGTCTCCTGACCTGGCGTTGTGGCGGCTCGATCAGCCCGCAAGTCTAGCATAGCCGACCTGTCGTTATCCTCATGGATCAAAGTGTTTCATGCGCCGTCGAAAACCGCCGTATAACCCTTCACGACCCGAGCGATTCCTTCGTTTTTTCGACCAGCCTGACGCCCTCGACCACCATGTTCTTGTCCACCGCCTTGCACATGTCGTAGATGGTGAGGGCGGCGACGCTGACCGCCGTCAGCGCCTCCATCTCGACGCCCGTGCGGTCGTTCGCCCGGGCCGTCGCCGAGATCCCGACGCGGTCCTCCCCCACCTCGAACTCCACGTCCACCGACGAAAGCTCGATGCCGTGGCAGAGCGGTATCAACTCCGGCGTCTTCTTCGCCGCCATCACCCCCGCGATCCTGGCCGTGTTCAGCACGTCCCCCTTCGGCAACGCTTTCTCCCGCAACAACCCCACCGTCTCGGGGGCCATCCGCACCTCCCCCGCGGCCACCGCCGTCCGCCGCACCACGGCTTTCTCACCAACGTCCACCATCCGCGCCGCGCCCGTATCGTCGATGTGGGAAAAGGTCATTGCGAACCTCCGGTTCTCAGGTTTCAGGTGGTGTCGGCGAACGGGTATTTCGTTGTCGATCATCACCCAGTGCATCGTTTTTCGACAACCAGGCTCGTCGCCCGCGGGCTCTTCCTGGTGCCTGAAACCTGCTGCCTGTAGCCTCTATTCGCGGAATGCGGGGGAATCGAACCGCCACGGCCGCGCCGCGACCGCAAACCGGTTTTGAAGACCGGCCGGGCCACCAGGCCCTCGCATTCCGAGTCTGTCACCACCCGCGGATTCTATTACATCGCCCGGCGGTGGCGGCGGGTGAGGACCCTGACGTCGCCGGTGCGGCTGGTGACGCCGGAGGCGTCGGAGAACTCCAGCCACGCCTGGGCAAACCGGCGGCTGGTACCGAGGCGGTCGCGCAGGCCGGAGAGCGAGATCTCCCCCTCCTCTCGACACACGGCTTTTATGCCCTCCAGGACGTGCTCCGCCGTCTTACCGGAGGCGAAGAGGCCGCCCCCCAGGTCCACGGCCTCTCCCCTCTTCAGGAGCAGACGCAACTCCGGGGTTGGCTCCGATACCGGCGGCTCGACGCCGGACGTTTCGAGTCTCTCCAACAGGATGCGGGCCTCTCTCTCCAGTTCCGCGGGGATCTCTCCGGCGTCTGGTAGGACCACACCGGTCTCCGTTACCCGGACCCCCGCGTCAGGCAGTTCGTCGAGCAGGGCGTCGGCGAGGGGCGTCTGGAGTCCCATCGCGGAGCGGGCCTCGGCGACGCTGATCTCGGGCGCCTCCGGACGCTCGTCCGCCCGCGAACGGAGCGTTTCGAGCAGCCGGTCTCTGGCCGTTTGGATAGTCTCTGTGGAAGTGTAGAGGTCGCCCGCCATCGCGACCTCCGGCAGCCGTTCCGCGGCCTCCCGCACTTCCCGGACGGGGACGGAGAGGGCTAATGAGATCTCCCCGGCGGTCAGGCCCTCGTCGGGGTGGCGGGCGAGGACGAGGGGGATCGTCCTCGACAGGTCGCCGCCCTCCAGCGCCTCCAACCAATCGGGGTCGGGCCGCCGGCCGGACGGCGCCGGGTCCAGCACCGTGCCGCCGCCGATGGTTACCTGCGGCGCCAGCGAGCGGACGACGAAGCGGTCGCCGGGGAGCGCGACCAGGGGTTCCTCCGGCCTGATCCGGGCAAAGACGCTTTCACCGGGTGCTAGCTCTCCCGCGCCCGAGAGACGGACCCTGGCGTTGGTCGCCCGGGTGCCGTGGTGCAGGCGCACCCTGACGCCGTGGGCAAGCGGCCTGGCGCCTTCGAGGAGCCGCAGGCGCGCGTCGAACGCCTGGCTCACCGGGACGGGACGGGAGGTGAGGACGTCACCGGCCTCTATCTGGGAGGCCTCTATGCCGACGAGGTCGAGGGCCGTACGCGCGCCGGGGTAGGCCACCTCCGCCGGATGGCCGTGGTTCTGGATGCTCCGGACGCGGGGGCGGTGTCCCGAAGAGGTGTGCAGCGTGTCGCCGGGCCGGAACTCCCCGCTCCACAGCGTACCCGTCGCCACCACCCCGATCCCCCTCAGCACGAACGCCCGGTCGACGGGCAACCTCGCGAGGCCGGCCCGATCATCCTCGCCCACGGCCTCCGCGGCCAGGCCGTCCAGCGCCTCCAGGAGCTTCCCCATACCTTCGCCGGTTCTGCCGCTGACGGGTACCACGGGGGCGGAGATGCCGACACCCTCCAGGAGCTCTTCGACGTCGAGCGCCGCGAACTCCGCGGTCTCTTCGTCCACGGCGTCGGTCTTGGTGAGGGCTACGACGCCGCGTTCCACGCCGAGGACGCGCAGAACGTCCAGGTGCTCGCGGGTCTGGGGCATGACGCCGTCGTCGGCGGCCACGACGAGCAGGAACGCGTCGACCCCGGTCGCCCCTGAGACCATGTTCTTGACGAACCGCTCGTGGCCCGGCACGTCCACGAGGCTCGCCCGCCGGCCCCCGGGGAGCACGAGCTCCGCGTAGCCCGGCACGATGGAGATGCCCCGCCGGTGCTCCTCCTCCAGCCGGTCGGTGTCCGTGCCCGTCATCCGGCGGACCAGGGTGGTCTTGCCGTGGTCCACGTGCCCGGCCGTCCCGATGGTCAGGGTTATCCGCCCGTCCGCCTTCTCAGCCAACGGCGGCCTTCACCGACGCAACGATAGCCTCGTCGTCGCCGGGCAGCAGGGTCCTGGCATCGAGCCAGACCCGCCCGTCGTGAACCCGCCCGACGACGGGAGGATCCGAGGCGCGTAATCCCTCCGCCAGGGCTTCCGGCTCCCTCCCTCCGAGGCGGACGGCGAACGAGGGGATCTCGTACAGCGGCAGCGTGCCGCCACCGCTGCGGGCGACGGAGGGGGCAACATCGACCTCTAATCCCGGAACTTCGCGGGAGAGCTTCGCTGCCAGGTCCTCCGCGGTCTGCCGCACCTCCTCTTTGGAAGCGCGGAGCATCGAGAGCGTTGGCAGGTCCTGTGCGGCGGTTCCTTCCAAATATGAGGTCAGGGTCGCCTCAAGGGCGGCGAGGCAGAGCTTGTCGGCGCGGAGGGCGCGGGCGAGGGGGTGGCGGCGCATCGCGGAGATCCAGACCGGCTGGCCCACCGCGATGCCGGCCTGGGGTCCGCCGAGCAGCTTGTCCCCGGAGAACACGGTGAGCGCCGCCCCGTCCCGGACCGCCTCCCCGACGAGCGGCTCGTCGCCGAAGGGCAACAGCGCGCCGCTGCCGACGTCGGCGACGACCGGGGGGCCGAGGGTGGCGAGCTCCGCCACGCCCACGGACTCCGTAAAACCCCTGACCTCGAAGTTGCTCGGGTGGACCCAGAGGATGGCGCGGGTGTTCTCGCCAATGGCCCCTTCGTAGTCCGAGAGCCGGGTGCGGTTCGTGGTGCCGACCTCGCGGAGCCCGGCCCCCGAGAGGGCGAGCACCTCCGGGATGCGGAAGCCGCCCCCGATCTCTATGAGCTGCCCCCGGGAGACGATCACCTCGGCCTCCCCCTCGCCCTCGGCCACCGCGGCGGAGAGCGCCAGCAGCGTCGCGCCCGCGCAGTTGTTGACGACGAGCGCGTCCCCGGCGCCGGTCAGCTCCCGCAGCAGCGGCGCCGCCCGGTCGTAGCGCGAGCCCCTCTGCCCGGCCGCCACGTCGTACTCCAGGTTCGAGTAGCGGGTGGCCGCCTCCGCGACGGCGGCCACGGCACCCTCCGAAAGAACGGAGCGGCCGAGGTTGGTGTGGAGTACGACACCGGTGGCGTTGACGACCCTGCGCAGTCCCCTGTCAGAGAGGGTTCGTGCGGCCAGCGCGACGACGCCCTCCTCCGAGACGACGGGCTGCTCGCCCGCGGAGATCCTGCGCCGCAGGTCCTCCAGGACGGACCGGACGGCGGCGGTCGCGGCGGCCCGGCCGTGCCTTCCCGCGAGCGCGGCCCCGGCAGGGTACCGCAGCACCGCGTCCACGGCCGGGAGGTCCCTGAGCCTCTCCCTCTTCCCCGTCTCAAGCATACGGTGCCAAGTATAACGCGGTCCGTTGGGGCGGGGCTTGGAGGCAAAACGCTGTGCTAAACTGGCGCCGGTCGAGCTCGGAGAAGCCGGGAGGAGCCTCTGTGGCCGAAGGTACGACAAGATTCTTTCTGGGCGCCGCCGTCGGC
>JALZNL010000195.1 GCA_030857715.1 Actinomycetota bacterium
GAGGTAGAGTCCTGGCCCGGCCACGACGACGGCGATCTCCGGGGGCGGCAGCACCTCTGTAGGGTGCGCGATCACCAGCTCGTCCCCAACGGCGGAGACGATGATGCCAGCGACCATGACGACGTGTAAATAGGTGTAGCCGTCGCGCGCGAGCGTGGTGCGGTTCGCGGAGAGCTCGAGTTGCCGCTGCGCGATCCTGGCGACGTAGTTGAAGTACAGCCACCACATCGCGGCCGTGGTGACGAAAGCCAGCCCGAACGCCGCGAGCCTCGCCGCGCCAAGATCCAGCTCCGACGTCGTCGCCCCGGTGATGACGATGGTCTCCCCGAGCGCGATGATGATAAAGAGCTGGAAGCGCTCCGCGAAATGCTCCGTCCCCACGTTCCACGAGGCGCCTTCGAGCCGCCGGCGTCCCGGCACCCAGTAGATGACGAGCGGCGCAACGTAGTCAAGCGCCAGCGCGGCCATCCAGAGGGCGATTCGTGCCGGGCCGTCCACCAGGGCGCCCGCAATCCACAGCACGCCCGCCGCCACGAACCACGTCAGGATGCGCCCGGCGCGTTCCCGCTCGATGGTCCCCGGCCCCGAGGCGAAGAACGTGAGGAACGCGTGGCGGCCCACCTGAATCGCGACATAAGAGCCAGCGAACAGCAGCGCCTGGCCCTCGAAAGCCCCCGGTATCGCGACCGACATCAGGAGGCTCAGGAGCATCAGCGTGATCATCAGGACGCGCACGGATATCGACTCGGGATCCAGCTCGTTGGTGACCCACGTGGTGTAGTTCCACGACCACCACACCACGAGCAGCACCAGAAGCGACTGCCCGGCCCCGGCCCAGGTCAGGTGCTCCAGCAGGAGGTGCGAGACTTGCGTGATCGCGAAGACGAAAACGAGGTCGTAGAACAACTCCAGGGTCGTCGCCCTCTGCCCCTCCCCATCGTTCCGCCGCCGCAAATAGTCCATAGCGGGACCATTCTAGCCCGCAACAAAGACCGCATCACCCCAAAGACACGATCGGCGTCGCACGGCGCCACCGGACGTCCCCGAGATGATCTTCCGTCTACGGACGGAACGCGAGGTCCGCCCGCGTTCTTCGAACACCGCCTCCTACTGCCAGTAGGGACGGTGGGAGGTCCCAATGGAGCTAGGGCCTCCCGCTCCTCTATGCACCAGGGTACGTGGAAGGTCGAGGTTCTCAAAAGTTCGCAACGGCAAAAGTAGCCCTCAAGCAACCGCAAATATACTACATTTGTATGATGTGTTGCATAGAACCCGGCAGCTAGGATGGTTCCGGTGAACGGCGAATACGGAGGACGGAGCTTACTCCTACTCCGGAAGGGAGCGCGAAGATGCCCAAGCTCATCCTGGCCGCGGCGGCCCTGCTTCTCGACAAACCACCGACCGTGCGCGGCATCGGTGCGCACCCCGCGAAGCATGCCAGGACCCGCTCCAGGGAGGATACGCGCCGGCTGAGGGGGTCTCGGACCCACGAAGCGCGCTTCGACCTCCGCGCCCTGGACCTGACGAGGCGGCACTAGCCCGCAGGGCATGCGGGGCCGGGGGAGGTCATGAGAAGCCCGGTCTTTGCGAGGATGCCTCGAAGCTGGCGCCTCGCTCGACGCTCGAGATGGTAAAGCCCGAGAAGAAAGGAGGCGAGGAGTCGTGCTGTTCGTAGCGCTGCTGAAGACCCGTCCTGGATCGACCTTCCAGGAGGGAGGCTCCCGCCGGCTGGGGTGAGAGTACCCGGAGGGAGTTGATGTCCTGGCCGAGTACTGGCTGGAGACGGACTCTCCGAGGGTGATCTCGATCCTGGAGGCCGAGAGCATGGCCCCGTTCGGGGCGATAAGGATGCACTGGGGTGACCTCTTCGACATAGAGGTATTTCCAGCGGTGACTGCCGAGCAGGGGATGGAGATGCTCAGGCAGGCGATGCCCCAGTCGGGGTAGGGACGTTTTCGGAGGGCTGGGGCTGTTGGCCTCGGCCCTCCTTCTTACCTCTATCTATGCGAGTGCGTGGAAGGTCGGGGGGCTCCGAACTACGCGTGTAGCTGGTTCCAAGTAAATCCAGGTCCTGAAACTACGAGGGACCGGAGCGCAGCAGCAGTTCCGGCGTTGCCGAGAGGAACCAGGCGAGATACTCCGACCTCTTCGTTTGCGGCCATTTGCAGGAATTCCTCAGTAGGGGCGGTGGGGTTCGAACCCACAATCCTTTTCAGGAACCGGATTTTAAGTCCGGCGCGTATGCCGATTCCGCCACGCCCCCGCGCTTCTTGTTCCGCCAAGTGTCGGTAGTACTATGGCAGTTGGGACAGAGAAGAACCACATTTTCCCTAGTGTAGCCTCCGCCCGCGCACTTCCGGTGCATCTCTAACATTATTGGCCCGCCAAGCCATTCGTCGAGCCCACAAACCCGGCAAACGTTACCACGTTCCTCAATTAGCCTCAAACGAACTGCGCTCTTGCCACTGGGGAAACTCCTCCTCTTCCTAAGCGTGGTCGTATGCCACGCGTTCGCCGACCGGGATATGCCTCACCCAACCACAGACCGTTCGCCAAGGCACTCCGATTTGATCGGCTATGGTCCTGTATCCGTAACCGGCCTTGCGTAACTTGATGGCCCTGGCATACTCGGCTTCTCTGTTCTTGTACGGACCGCGCATCTACAACGGTTATCGTACAGAGCACAGGAACCTTGAATCCTCTCTGCCTCTGCCGTTGGGCTACGCCCCCGCACGCGCCACGAGTATAGCAGTCAGGTTTCCTGTCCCTCCGAGGGAACGTCCGTGCAACAGGCGTCTTCGGGATATGGCGTGTCCAGTCGCCCCAGTGTCCATTCGGCGACCGCGTTCGGGATGGCGCCGGCGAGCTGGAGCGCCGTGAAAGCGTGCAGGCACTTCACGTTCCCCCCCTCCCGCACACCGGCCACCCGCGTGCCGTAGAGAGCGCGGTGCTCCTCGTGTATCGCCTCAACGGTCTCAGTGCCCACGGCCTCCCCCGCCTCCCGGACGCCGCCGGTGGACTCGACCCTGGAGATGTCTGCGACCAGGCTCGGGCACGTCACCCAGAAGCTCGTCGGCATGTTTCGCGCCCGCTCGTTCTCTATAACGCTCGGCAGCCCGAACACACACCGCGCCGCCACGAGAAAAGGCCGAGGTTCGCGCCCGAGTTGCCGCGCGACCGCGGCGCGATCTTTCGAGGCATCAGGCATCAGGCTGCAGGTATTCTCCGACGGACACCGCATTGACCCGCAGACCCGTCGCAGGCACCCACCTCTCCCCTCCCGTCATCACCTCTCGCAGCCCTTCCCTGATGCCTGAAACCTGCAGCCTGAAACCTACTCGACTATATACACCTTCTCGCCGGGCCGGATCATCCCGTACCTCTCCCTGGCGGCGCGCTCTATGCCGGCGGGGGTGTTCAGGTCCTCTTTGAGTCGCTGCTGCTCGGTGTTGTGGGCGTGGGCTTCTTCGAGCTGTTGTTCGAGGGCTGAGGCGTCGGCGCGGCCGGAGATTATGCCGTCCAGCGGGGAGATGTAGGAGGCCAGGAGGAGGCCGACGAACGCGGCGTAGAGAACCACCGCCAGCGGCCTGAATCTCCGGGGCACGCTCATCGGCCCGGCCTCAACCTCCCCTCAGGTCTCTTCTCCCACGGTCACGACCTCGACGACGTTGGTGGAGCCAGGCAAGGAGCCGGCCCTGCCGCCGGTGAGGATCACCTCGTCCCCATCCTGCAAATGTCCCGCCTTTTTGGCGGCCTCGATGGCCCCGGCGAAGCGGTCGTCCAAAGAGCCGGCCTGCTCGCCGAGGATGGAGGTGACGCCCCACACCAGCGCGAGCATACGAACGGTGTGCTCTATGGGGCTTATGGCGAGGATCTTGTTCGGCGGCCTGAAGCGGGCCACCCTGATGCAAGAGAGCCCGGTCTGGGTGGAGGTAAGGATGGCCTCGGTCTCCAGGTCTTCGGCGAGCTCGCAGGCGGCGTGGGTGACGGCGTCGTAGCGGTCGCCGCGGCCCCAGGAGGCGGACGCCGGGATGTCGCGGCCGTAGTTTATGGCGCCCTCGGCCGCGCGGCAGATCCTCTCCATCTCCTGCACGCTCTGCATCGGGTAACGTCCGACCGCCGTCTCCCCCGAGAGCATCACCGCGTCCGTCCTATCGAAGATGGCGTTCGCCACATCCGAGACCTCGGCGCGCGTCGGCCTCGGGTTCCGGATCATGGAGTCGAGCATCTGCGTCGCCACTATCACCGGCTTGCCCAGGCGCCGGCACCGGGCGACCATCCGCTTCTGCTCTATCGGGACCCGTTCGGCGGAGAGCTCGACCGCGAGGTCGCCGCGGGCGACCATTATCCCGTCTGAGGCATGCATGATGTCCTCGATGTTCTCGATGGCCTCGTGCTTCTCTATCTTGGAGATCACCGGCGCGTTCCCGCCGAACTCCTTGATCCGCTCCTTGACCTCCCGCACCTCGTCCCCGGTCCTGACGAACGAGACCGCCACCCAATCCGGCTGTATCTCCGCCATCCCGAACCTGAGGTCCTCGATATCCTTGGGCGTGAGCCCCTTTATGGAGAGGTTCGAGTCCGGGAAGTTCAGCCCCTTGTGCGAGGAGACGGGACCACCTTCGAGGACCTCGCAGACGACGTCCTTGCCCTGAATACTCTCTACCCTGAGCCCGATGAGCCCATCGTCTATGAGCAGCCGGTGGCCGGGACGTACGTCCTCGGCCAGCGCATCGTAGGAGGTCGCCAGGCGGCTCGCGTCCCCCACGAAGTCCCCCGCGGCGATGGTCACCCGGTTGCCCGCGACGAGCTCCGTGCCGCCCTCGACGTCGCCGGTCCTAATCTTCGGGCCCTGGATGTCCTGCAGGATGGCGACGTTGCGCCCGAGCTCGTGCGCCGTGTCCCTGACCACGTTCGCGTTTTTCAGGTGCATGTTCTGGTCGCCGTGGCTGAAGTTGAACCTCGTAACGTCCACCCCGGCCCGCACGAGCGACGCTATGTTCTCCTCAGAAGAGGTGGCGGGCCCCAGGGTGGCGACTATCTTTGTCCGGCGGGCGGCCATCCTAGCCCTTCACCCGGGGATTGAACGCCGCGCGGCCCGGGTAGACGCCCGATTCGCCGAGCGCCTCCTCGATGCGCAGGAGCTGGTTGTACTTCGCGACGCGGTCCGTGCGGGCGGGGGCGCCGGTCTTGATCTGCCCTGCGTTCACCGCCACGGCCAGGTCGGATATCGTCGCGTCCTCGGTCTCCCCGCTGCGGTGGCTCACCATCGTCGTGTACCCGGACTTGTGGGCGAGCTCCATCGTCTCGAACGTCTCCGTGAGCGTCCCGATCTGGTTGACCTTCACCAAAATGGAGTTGCCCA
>JALZNL010000196.1 GCA_030857715.1 Actinomycetota bacterium
GGTAAGGCCCGACGCCACCATCAAACGCAGTATCCTCCTCCCCGGCTCCATGGTCGGCGACGGGGCGCACCTGGAGGACTGCATCGTCGGCCACGGCTACAACGTCAGGCCTGGCGAGACGATCCGGGGCGGGGCGTTGATCAGGAAGGCTTAGTGGTTTTGCGAAGGTTTTGAGGTTCTAGGTTTTGAGGTTTTCCTGCAGCGGCAGGACGACCGACGATCCAAAACCAGGACCGCGAAAGGCCGCAGGGCTTTGGGTGCCCGGTTACCTAATACCTCGAACCTAAAGCCTCAGAACCTTCTCTTCAGCTCCCGCTCGGCCGAACAAGACGATACCCGAATCCCCTCACCGTCTCGATGAGCTTCGGCTCGTTCGAGTTATCGCCGAGCTTGTTGCGCAGGCGCTGGACGTAGACGTTGACGGTGCGTTCGTCTATGAACTCGTCCTCGCCCCAGACCTGGCGGAGCAGGGCCGAGCGGGGGAAGACGCGGCCTGGGCTGCGGGCCAGAGTGTGGAGGAGCTTGAACTCGCGGGGGGAGAGCGAGATCTCCCTGTCGCCCTTGCGGACGAGGACCTGGTCCGGGTCTATCTCGAGGTCGCCGACGAAGAGCCTGCCCGAGTCCTCGTCGCCGCCGCGCTCCCGCTTGCGGAAGATCTGCTTCACGCGCGCCACGAGCTCCCTGGGATTGACCGGGGAGCGCATGTAGTAGTCCGCGCCGAGCTCGATGCCGACGATGCGGTCCATCGTGTCCTCGTCGCGGAGCAGGGCCACCGTAGAGACGTTCGGCTTCTGGACGGCGGAGATGACCTGGAAGCCCCGCTCGTCGGGGAGACGGTTGTCCACGACGGCGATCTCGAAGTCCTCGCGGCTCGCCATCTGGCGGGCCTGGTTGCCCGAGCCGGCCGGGATCACACGCCATCCTTCCCCCGACAAAGCCCGCCTCAGATGCAGCCTCTCCTCGTCATCCCCTATGACCAGCAGAACCGACCCGCTCAATACCCCGCCTTCGACCGTCGGACCACAACCATCCCGCAAGTATATCCACAAAACCCTACCGCTGAAGCTCCCGCCTTGAGAGATACCCGGCGTGGCGGTATCATAGACCTTCCGATGCGCTCGTAGCTCAGCCGGATAGAGCGCCTGACTACGAATCAGGAGGTCGCAGGTTCGAGTCCTGCCGAGCGCGCCCCGGAAACCCCTGCAAACGGTAGAAAAACACAGGCTCCCGACGATCAAACTGGAGGCCTTTGGTAGGAGGGGCACCCGTGCGCCGCTTGAGGAAAGGGCCCTTGGTCGCCGCGACGGTGACGCCCGTGCTGTTCGCGATCTTCGGTACCTTCCTGGTCGGGGGATCGGGTCTGGACTGGTACGCAGGTCTGGTCAAGCCCTGGTTCCTCGTGCCGCTGTGGGCGTTCTACCTGGTAGGGCTCGTCTACTACGTCCTCGCGGCCGTCGTGCTGTACCGCGTCCTGGTCCACATCGAGGACCCCGGGGGCAAGGCTGTCTCTTTTGCGCTAACCGTCGGATTGCTGCTGCTCAACGAGCTGTGGAACTACGGGTTCTTCGGCCTGCGCAGCACGCTCGCCGGGTTTTTGGGCATGGCGGTGTTCCTGGCGGCCCTGACGGTCCTGATCGCCGCGCTTCGCAGGTACGAGAGGTTCTCGGCGGGGCTGCTCATCCCGTACTACCTGTGGGTGTTGTACGACCTCGCCTGGACGTACGCGTTGTGGAGGCTCAACGGGACGGCCTGACCGTTCGGCCTTCCGAGGATTCTCCTTCCGGGACGTACGGTGAATAGGGTACCAAGGAGGAGGATCGGCGTTGCCCCGCGCGGGTCCGAAGCCGCTCTTACCGATCAGTGGGACGAGGACATGGCCAGCAGGTGAAGCAAGTGCCAGAACAGCAGCGAAGAGGCCGCCAGAACGACCACGACCTGAATACGCCCCTCCGTCGGAAGGTCCCTTGTCGCCAGCGCCCCGAGCACCACGATGACGCAGACCTCCGCGAGCGTGCAGGCGAGATCCAGCACCCCGACCCCCTCGATTTCCCCGGCGTGCGGCCCCAAGAGCGGTATCCCCGTCGTGCGCGTCACCAGCCAGAGAATCACGACGGCCAGGTTGCCGGCCACGCCAAGCAAGAGGAACGGTCGGGAGGGCGAGGGCGTACATCCCCTGGGCGAGCGCGCAGACCAGGAAGAACGCCCCGTAGCCCCACCACTCCTCCAGGTGCTCGGGCATCACCCACAGGTGCACCGCCGCCGCCAGCAGCGAGAGAGACGCCGACGCGCGCAGGGCCGCGACGATTGCCCGGGATGCGTGGCGGCTCGACCTCACGTTCGTTGCCTACCTTCCGCTGTGGCGCGGGGCGACTACCGAACGCGCGCGGTCGCCGCACCGCCGGCCTGCACGCCGGCGTCTCCGGCCCTGAGCATCGTCAGCAGCGAGTAGGCCAGGATCAGGCCCGCCGCCATCAGCGTCACGTGGAAGCCGTACTCGATGTAGAGGAGGCCCTGCAAGTCGCTGCCGTTGTGGATGTGCATGTTGTCGTGGGGCCACCAGGAAACCAGGAACCACCCTATGGACAGGTACGTGGCCCACGTCCTCCAAGTCGAGCCGCCCAGCGCCCGCCTCAAGGGCACGAACCCGAAAAGCAGGAACGAGACGCCCAAACCGAACGTCAGCGCCTCGAAGACGGCCAGGAAAAGGAAGAACGGGAGCTGCCCCGCGGTGGGCTCAGGACCCCCGGTGGCCGGCGGCCAGATCACCTGTCCGAGGGCCATCGCCGGGACGGCAAACAGGGCTGTGACGAGGGCTACTTTGACCCAGGGCTTCAAGACGAACTCCTTTCGCTGGCCTGGCAGGGCTTTGGTTCTTGAGGTTAGCGGGCTCCGGGCTCTCGGCGCATCCCCCGAATGAGCTAGATCAAGAAACTTTTTTGCGAACTCCCGATAACCCCTACACCCGAACGTCGGAGAACGCCTACCGATCGGGTAGTTTGCGGCTTGATAAGTGCCCCGTTTCAGGCGGAGGTTCGACAGCGACCGGGGTTGGCGACGGCTAACACGCGCCAACGAGTGCCTTTTGGACAAATGGGTTTCCGAACATCAGGAAACAGCCAAGAACCTGGTCTCTAAGACCACGAATCAGGAGGTCGCAGGTTCGAGTCTTGCCGAGCGCACCCCCGAAAGCCCCATTAACGCGGAGCTTTCTCTTTATTTGGGGCTTCCGCCCTGTCGAAGACTGACACCGTCTCCTCAGCCCTTGAAGGGATTCTCGATGGTGAGGCCTTCGATCCGTTGTCCGTCCTGCAGGTCCTCGCTGTAGAGTCGGTTGCAGCCTGCGTCGAGTGCAGCCGCGACGATCAGCGAATCGTAGAAACCGTAACGGTAGCGCGCCTGGACGTCGAGCGCGCGGTTGTAGAGCGAAAGGCGGGCAGATACCCGAAACAAAGGTGCCAGGACGTTGTCCAGGTAGTGTTTCGTCTCATCGGTACTGAGGGGAATCTCGGCCTTACGGAGCGTGGTGTTCAGGCATTCCTGCACGACCTGGAAGCTGATGCAGGCGCTTTGAGTCTCGATACCCTCACGGATGATGCGGTCCGAGATCTCAGATTTGCGCTCATCTAACGCCTCCAATTGGTAGATGAACAGGTTGGTGTCGATAAAGCTCTCAGCGCTCATTCATCTCGTCCCGCGTCAACTTTCGTCCGACACGGAGCTTGCCACGCAACTCCCGAACAGTCGCCATGGCCCTCTCGGCCTGCTGCTCACGTCGCGCATAGTCAGCCAACCACAACCGAAACTGCTCGTTCAGGGTCGTGTGCTCGGCCCGCGCCCGCTCACGAGCAGCCTCGATCAACCCCTCGTCCGCACTCAACGTTATGTTCTTCATCGTCCAGCCCTCTCGACAATTGTTACACGAACACAGTGTACACGATGCCCGTATTGACCATGCCAAATTCTATGTTCCTACTCCACCATTCCAAGTTCAAAAGCGCTGATCATCCGGTCGAGCTCGGCTTCGACTTTCGCCTCGAAGTCGGACTCGATCTGGTAGACCTCGGTCAACTCCGCGAAGGCCCAGCGGCCGTACACGGATGGTAATGCCCGGTGCGACGATCAGGAACCCGCGGGTAAACCTCTTGCTCTGGGGTCTGCGAACAGCGTTGATGGTCTGCCAGGCGATCAGCATGGCCATAACGGTGATCTTACCGGCGCCGGTGGCCAGCTTCAAAGCCAGCCGCATGATCTCCGGAAGCCCAGCCGGATAGAGCGCCTGACTACGAATCAGGAGGTCGCAGGCTCGGGTCTTGTCGAGTGCGCTTTTCGTTGGGCTCAGATAGTTGCCGGTCCCTTCACGTTAGCGGACTTCCGGTGTTCGAGTTCTTTGCGGACGGCGGGGGCGACTTCGGTGCCAAAGTGTTCTATGGCGCGCATGACTTTGTCGTGGGGCAGGGTGCCGACGCTGATCTGGGCCATGAAGCGTTGGTGGCCGAAGAGCTCGTGCTCGTAGAGGATCTTCTCCGTCACTTCTTCGGGGCTGCCGACGACGAGCGCGCCGCGCGGGGAGCGCCCCGCCTCGAACTGGCGACGGCCCATCGGCCCCCAGCCGCGCTCGCGGCCGATGCGGTTCATCATCGCGGCGTAGGTGGGGAAGTACTCGTCGCCCGCCTGCTGGGAGGTCTCGGCCACGTAGGCGTGGGAGTTTATGCTGATCGGTAGACGCGCCGGGTCGTGGCCGGCCTCATTCGCGGCCTGGCGGTAGAGGCTGGCGAGCGGCGCGAAGTTCTCGGGCTGGCCACCAATGATCGCGATCGCCAGCGGCAGGCCGAGCAGCGCGGCCCTGACGACCGACTGGGGCGTCCCGCCGACCGCGATCCAGACCGGCAAGGGGTCTTGAATAGGACGAGGGTAGACGCCGAAGTCCTCCAGCGGCGCGCGATGCCTGCCAGACCACGTGACGCGCTCGGACTCGCGCAGCTTCAGCAGCAGGTCCAGCTTCTCGGAGAACAACTCGTCGTAGTCGCCGAGGTCGTAGCCGAACAGGGGGAACGACTCGATAAACGAGCCGCGGCCCGCCATGATCTCCGCGCGCCCGCCCGAGAGCAGGTCGAGGGTGGCGAAGTCCTGGAAGACCCGGACGGGGTCGTCCGAGCTCAGCACCGTGACGGCGCTACTCAGGCGGATGTTTTTCGTCCGCGTGGCGGCTGCCGCCAGCGCCACGGCCGGCGAGGAGACGGCGTAGTCTGGGCGGTGGTGCTCGCCGACGCCGAAGACGTCGAGGCCGACCTGGTCCGCCAGCACTATCTCCCCGATGAGCTCGCGCATCCGCCGCGCCGGGTTGCTGCCAGGGCCAACG
>JALZNL010000197.1 GCA_030857715.1 Actinomycetota bacterium
ACGAGGCGGCGGTTCGGCAGATGGTCGAGACCGTGATCGGCGAGTTCGGGAGGATAGACGTGCTGGTCAACAACGCCGGCATCAGCACCATCGTCCCGGCCGAGGAGACGACGCTCGCCGACTGGAACAGGACCCTCGCCGTGAACCTGACCGGGCCTTTCCTGACGTGCCGCGAGTTCGGAAAGACGATGCTGGAGCGGGGCTCCGGCAGCATCGTGAACGTCGCTTCCGTGGCGGGGCTGCTCGGCGTGGGGGACCGGGCGGCGTACAACGCGAGCAAGCACGGCCTCGTCGGCCTGACCCGCACTTTAGCCGCCGAGTGGGGCGGTCGCGGCGTCCGCGCCAACGCCGTCTGCCCCGGCTGGGTCAAGACGGAGATGGACGAGGAGGACCAGGCCGGCGGCGGCTACACGGACAGGGACATCGAGGGCCGCGTCCCGATGGCCCGCTTCGCCACCCCCGAGGACGTAGCCCGCGCCGTCGCCTTCCTCGCGGACCCCGAGCAGAGCGGCTTCGTCAACGGGCACACGCTCTCCGTGGACGGCGGCTGGTTCGCGGACGGCTCGTGGGAAGGCCTGAGGCGCAGAAAACAAGGTCCCTGACGAACGGAGGGGGGGAGGCGGACCACGGTCCCTCTCCCTCGCCCACGTCGTCTGGGCGTTCCGCGTCTCTACGCGGCGGCTCCGCTCTCGGTGGGGAGGCCGGCTTCGATCCAGTCTTGCTTTCCCTCCTCGTAGTCGTAGACGTTCTCGTAGCCCAGGGCATCCAGCCTCACCGCCGCCTGGGGCGAGTTCTGGCACGCCCTGTTGGAGCAGTAGACGACCACACGCGCCGACTTGTCCGGCAACATGCGCGGGGCCAAATCTTCGACCTCGGTGTGGGGGATGTTGACCGCCCCCGGAAGGTGCGCGTCCTCGTAGTAAGCCGGCCCGAGCGTCTCCACCACGACCACGTCCTCGCCCCGGTCGAGTCTCCCCTTCAATTCCTCACGCGAAATGGGCCTGATCGCCACCTCTTCCTCCTCTCTCGCCCCGTAATGGGGCGACGCCCGATCCCTACAACCCCCGTACGGCCCGCTCCGCGGCTCGAAAGCCGACCTTCGAGTGCGTACCGTCGCAGAACGGCTTCTTCGTCGAAGCGCCGCACCGGCATAACGCGATGGTCTCCTTCTCTACCGGGAACTCCCCGCCATCGGCGTCCATCAACACGAACGGTCCACCCGTCACCAGGAACGGACCGTTCTCGTACGTGGATATGCGCGTTTCCTCTGCCACCAGATCACCTTTTTTCGTTGTTTGTACACTAGTTGTTTAAACAACTAAATTGAGGTTAGCACGTGTTTGTTGCTCGTGCAACTATGTTTTTGTATGATGAGTTTATGGGCGAGAGGGTTTACGTGGACGCTAGTGGGATTTTAGATGAGGGGCGCGTCGAGGCCTGGCGGGGGCTCATCACGGCGAACGCGCGGGTCATAGAGAAGATCGAGCGGGCGTTGTCGGAGGCGGGGTTGCCGCCGCTCGGTTGGTACGACGTGCTTCTGGAGCTTTCGGGGGCTTCGGACGGGCGGTTGCGGATGCACGAGCTTGCCCGGGCGGTGGTCTTGAGCCGTAGCGGCCTCACGCGGCTGGTAGACCGGCTGGAGAGGGCGGGTCTGCTAGGGCGTGCGCCAGACCCGGTGGACCGGAGGGGATCTTACGCGGCCATCACGGACGAAGGCCGGGCCCTGCTGCGTCGGATGTGGCCGGTCTACGCGGCGGGCATCGCGGAACACTTCGGCGGATACCTGACCGACGACGAGGCACGCGTCGTAGCCGCGGCGCTCGGGCGCGTGGCGGACGCCGCGCGGGCCCGCTAACTTGTCCTTCGCGTTCCTCGGACAGGCAGGTGCCTAAAGGTAGCGTGGTCTCAGGCGCCGCTTAACGCGTCCCGGACAAAGACCGACCGCGCAAGCGGCTCGCCCAGCGCGTGGGTTTTGCCGTCTTCGTCTTCGACGGTGACGACGCCATCAAGCGTTCGCACTTCGAGGACGCTCAACGGTCGTCCCGGAACGAGGCCGTGATTCTCCAGGTGATCCAGTATCGGCGCGTCGTCGTCGCGCACCTTCGAGATGCGGACGTGCGTCCCAGCCCTGGCCTCGGTTAGGGAAAAGGAGTCTTCTGCCGCCAGGGTGCCGTCGGACGCCGGGATCGGATCGCCGTGTGGATCGTACTCCGGGTGGCCCAGAAACTCCGCCAACCGCTCGGTGAAACCGTCCGAGACGGCGTGTTCGAGCCGCTCCGCCTCGTCGTGAACCTCCTGCCGATGATACCCGAGATGCTCCAGCAAAAAAGTCTCGATAAGGCGGTGACGCCGCACTAGCCGCAACGCCTCGACCCGCCCGTAATCCGTCAGCGAGGCGCCGTGGTAGCGCTCGTGCCTTACCAACCCCATCTCTTGAAGCCGGACGAACATGTTGGAGACCGATGCCGGCGAGACCGAGAGACGCACCGCGACCTCCTTGGTGGAGGCAGCCCCCGTCCCCCCAAGGTCCCAGATGGCCTTGACGTAATCCCCCACCGAGGAAGAGAAAGGTTTGTCTGCCACAAAATCAGCCATCGGAGGGCGACATTATAGACGATCCCAACCCACCCGAAAAATATCGCACTTGATTTTTAACCATATTTACATTTAGAATTAGCCAAAGTTAAAAAATAGTGAGGTGGTCGGTATGGGAGATCAAAGGTTTGTGGTGCGGGTGGCGGTGGGGCTGGCGCTGGGTGCGGCGCTGGTTCACGTCTGGGCGATGCCCGGGCATTTCGCGGAGTGGTGGGGGTACGGGGCTTTCTTCTTGCTTGTGGCGGTCGCGCAGGGGTTGTACGGGTTGGCGCTGTTGGTGCGGCCGGGACGGGCGCTCTTTTTCCTCGGCATAGGGGGGAACCTCGCGGTGGTCGCCCTGTATGTCGTGACGCGTACGGTCGGTGTACCGTTCTTCGGCCCGCATGCCGGCGAGGTGGAGGCCGTTGGGATAACGGACTCCGTCGCCACGGTTCTTGAGGTGGCGCTCGTCGTCGCGTTGGGGGCGCTGAGTCGGACGGCGTGGCTGCCGAAGGTTTCCTCTCCCGTTGGCCCCGTTTGGGGGTCTGGGGTGGCGCGGGTCGGCGCGGTGGGCTCAGGGGTCTCGCGGCGGGACTTTCTGCGGGCAGCCGGGGCGGTCGGGGCCGTGGGCGCCTCCGCCGGCGTGTTGGGCGCCCACGCGAGCCGTTCGCTCGCGCAGGGGGGGCAACACGCCGGGAACGACGGCAACACGGCCGCGGCCCACGGTGGGAACGGGACGGTGGGGGACGTGGACCTCTCCCGGTTCGACCCGACGAAGTTCTTGAGGGACTTCGACTACGGGGAGACGCGTCGGGAGAACGGCAGGACCGTGAGGGAGTGGGAGATCACGGCCCAAGACGTCGAGATCGAGGTCGCGCCTGGCGTCGTGTACCCGGCGTGGTCCTACAACGGGCAGGTGCCTGGACCGACCTTGCGGGCGACGGAGGGGGATCGGCTGCGCATCCTGTTCAGGAACGAGGGGACTCACCCGCACTCGATCCACTTCCACGGCTTCCACCCGGCGGACATGGACGGGGTGTTCGAGCAGGTCGGGCCGGGGCAGGAGTTCGTCTACGAGTTCGACGCCGAGCCGTTCGGGATGCACCTCTATCATTGCCACACGATGCCCCTCAAGAAGCACATCGAGAAGGGGCTCTACGGAGCCTTCATCATAGACCCGAAGGAGGGACGACCGGAGGCCGACGAGGTGGTGATGGTCATGAACGGCTTCGACGTTAACTTCGACGGGGCCAACGAGGTCTACGCCGTCAACACGGTCGCCTTCCACCACCAGCGACATCCGGTAAAGATAAAGAAGGGCGAACTGGTGAGGATCTACGTGGCGAACCTCCTGGAGTTCGACTTCATAAACAGCTTCCACATCCACGCCAACTTTTTCGACTATTACCCGACGGGCACGCGGCTCGAGCCCTCGGAGTTCACCGACACCAAGATGTTCGCCCAGGGGGAGCGCGGGATCATGGAGTTCCGCTACGACTTCCCCGGCACGTTCATGTTCCACGCCCACGTCAGCGAGTTCGCCGAGCTTGGCTGGATGGGCCTCTTCGAGGTTGAGGAGTAGCGATGGATCGCGACGATAGGATGGATCGCAACGAAAGAGCCGTTACGGAGCGCAGAGGGCGCGGCCCCGGCTGGGTGCTCTTGGGACTCCTACCACTCATGGGCCTCGGGGTGCTGCTGGCTCTCATAGTGCTCAATGGCGCGGGGATAGAGCGGCAGGACGTGCCGCCCGTCGAGGACCTGACCGTCGAGCGGGTCGCGCTGCCCACCGAGAACGAGTTCGTGGTCCACGTCACCAACGGCGGACCGGACCCGGTGACGATACAGCAGGTTACGGTCAACGAGGCTCTGTGGGACTTCGAGATGGCGCCGGACACGACGATACCCAGCCTGGGTTCGGCGGAGATAACCATTCCCTACACGTGGGTCGAGGCCGAGGCCTACGGGATAGGCATGATCTCCAACACCGGAGTAACTTTCGAGGCGGAGGTGCCGCTGGCGGTCCTCACGCCGGGCTTCTCGGGGGACACTTTCCTGCGCTACGCGCTCATCGGCTTCTACGTCGGGGTGGTGCCGGTGTCGCTGGGCCTCTTGTGGTATCCGTTCTTGAGACGCCTGGGCGCTTCGGGTATGAATTTCGTCTTGGCGCTCACTGTAGGGCTATTAGTCTTCCTGGTGCTCGACACGTTGCTGGACGCGTTGGAAATCGCGGGCGAGCTTCCGGGGGTCTTCTCGGGGGTCCCGCTGGTACTGCTCGTAGCCCTCCTGACGCTGCTCGGCCTGCTCGCTACCGAGCGGCTCTTCCGGCGCGGGCGGGAGGAGGCGAGCCGCCTCTCCACCTCCTACCGGATAGCTACCGGGATCGGACTGCACAACCTGGGAGAAGGACTCGCCATCGGGGCGGCGTTCGCCCTCGGGGAGGTGGCGCTCGGTGTGTTCCTGGTCATCGGGTTCACTTTGCACAACATCACCGAGGGAGTCGGTATAGCGGCGCCGATACTGGGGGAGAGAAGACCGGACCTCTCCCACTTCGCGGCGCTCGCCCTGATCGGTGGCGGGCCGGCCATCCTCGGGACCTGGATCGCGGGCTTCGCCTACTCGCCCCTGCTCTCGGCGGTGTTCCTGGCCGTAGGCGCCGGGGCGATAATGCAGGTGATCTACGAGGTTGGGCGCATGCTCTTGAGAGACTCTTTACGGAGGAAGGTCCCTGCCCTCTCCGCCCCCAACCTGGGCGGACTCACGGCCGGCATAGCTGTAATG
>JALZNL010000198.1 GCA_030857715.1 Actinomycetota bacterium
TTCGGCGCGGCGATGCTCACCGCCTCGACCTCGGGGTGCTCTATGACCTCCCGCCAGTCGGTGGTCCAGCCCTCGTAGCCGAGACGTTCGGCGGCGTCCCGCGCGCGCTCTTCGACCGCGTCGGCCGCGATAACGAGCCTCGGTCTGAGCCCGCATTCGGGGTAGTGGTCGAGCAGGCGCCGGTACGCCCGCGTGTGCAGTTGGCCCATCCATCCCAGGCTGACCGTTCCTATGCCTATCTCTCTCGCCACGTTTCCCCTTCCCCGGGCCGGCCGGCTGAGGCCGGACGGATTTTGCATTTCGTCTCGCCGCGCCGAGTCCCCACCCGGCACAGAAAGCTTGCTTACAGATCCACGAGCATCATCTCGAACCAGTAGGACTCGGCCGGGTAGCGGTGCGCGCCGTACTCTATGGGCCGCCCGTTGGTGTCGTAGGCGATCCTGGTCACGGTCAGCACCGGGTCCCCCGGCTCCATCTCGAGTAGCTCGGCCTCCTCCTCGCCGGCCTTGCGGGCCCCCACCCGCTGCGTCGCGACGTTGGGCGCGATCCCCCCGTTCCGGAACATTTCGTAGAGCCCGGTCCGCTCCAGGTCCTCCTCCCGGATCTCCATCAGGTCCGCCGGCACGACGTTGTGCATGAGCGCGATGGGGTCAGACCCGGCCACCCGCAACCTGTCGAACCGCACCACGAGAGCGTTGGGTTCGAGCGCCAGGTGGTCCGCCACGTCCGGCGGACAGGGAACCCTCTCCAGCGAGAGAAGCCGGGTCCGCGGCTCCCTCCCCGCCTCCTTGAGGTCGTCGTACAGGCTGGTCAGGGCGACCGCCCGCCTCACGGGCCTGGGCGCGACCATGGTCCCGATGCCCCGCCTACGGAGGAGCAGGCCCTTGTCCACGAGCTGCTTCATCGCCGCGCGCATGGTAGGGCGGCTGATCCCCAACCGCGTCGCAAGCTCCACCTCACCCCCGAGCTTGCTCCCCCGCGGCAACCGGCCATCCTCGATGGCAGCCTCCAGAGCCTGCGCCGCCTGGTGATACAACGGCACCGGGCTGTTGTGGTCCAGCGTCACACCCGCAAGTGCGTCAACCATCAGTTCCTTTCCCCATCTCTACACCCCTAATGTAAAGACATTATAACTTTAAAATATCAGCACCAAATTCTTGTGTCAAGTCCTACGAGAAAAGTCCGGCGTTTCCCTGGAGGCGGGGTTCTACGACGCCGCTTTGCTCCGGCGCTACTCGTCCCCCGGCGGGCGATTGCGGCGTCCGGGGAGGCCTCGTCCCTCTTCGCGTTGTTGCACGGCGGCTTTCGCGACGGCGTTGAGGAAGGCGACGATCAGGCCGATACCGGTAAAGATGTAGAAGACGGTGAAGAGCTTGCCGGCGGCGGTCTCGGGGGCGAGGTCGCCGTAGCCGACGGTGGTGAGGGTGATGGAGCTGAAGTAGAAGGCGTCGAGCAGGCTCCACCCCTCGATCTGCCAGTAGAAGAGCGTCCCCGCGGCGAGGGTGACGACCACCAGCACGAAGAGCCCGCGAAACTCGGGGTCCCTGAGAGAGCGGCGCAGGGCGCGGGCGAACCGCAGCGGGACGAGCACCAGGACCAGCAGCAACAAGAGCACCGCCGCCACCGCCCCGATCACATCAGTCTCCCCGCTCTGTTTTCCATCCGTGAACCCTGTTCCGCCTCCACGCACCCGACGTATGTTACGTTCTTCCGCCGGTCGGTGATAGCCCTGCGCTGTCGTGGGGCCAGGAAAGAACGGCTTGCAAGAGCGCTACGTAGTGGGTCCGGGCGTGCCAGCAACTGGACATCTCTTACTAGTGTTGATATTATATATGACATGATGGAAAGGTTGAGCTTCGAGATTTCGGCGCCGGGGCCAACGGCGAGAAACCACGCTTCGAGGAAGCGTCAGGAGCGGGCTGCCCGCAGGACGGTGGCGGCGCTGCAGCATCTGTTGGACGAGACGGATCCCGATAAGTTGGGCGCGCTCGCCGAGCGTGTCGAGCGCGCACTGAAACCCGTCGAGGCTTCCGAGGAGAAGCGCGAGCTTGCGGCGCGGATCTCGGGCGGCAGAACGTACTCACCTTCGGAGCGAGCGACGCTGGAGGCGGCGGCGTTGGCCCGGTCGTTCGCGCGCCGGCGCGAGGTCCTGGCCGAAACGTTGAGCGCGCCGGAGGTCGCCGACCTCCTCGGCACCTCCCGCCAGACGCCGCACGATCGGACGAAGGCGGGGACTCTGCTCGGGATTCTCGACCGGGGCGCGCTCCGGTTCCCTGCCTGGCAGTTCGACCCAGGGGGCGAAGACAGCGTGGTGTCCGGCCTGCCCGAGGTTCTGGGCGCGCTGAAGCTCTCGCCCTTCGGCAAGGCTTCCTGGCTCTCGCGGCCGAACCCCTACCTGGGCGGGCGCACTCCCGCCGAGGTCCTCAAGGACGGTGAGACCGCGGCGGTGCGGCGTCTAGCCCTGTCCGTCGGCGTCGTCTAGGACACGCTCTGGTCGTCCTTGCCCCGCCCCCGCCCCGTCGGGATCCGCTCTTCGAGACGTTACCGGCTGGAACGGAGGTGGTGAGGATCTACGATCCGGCCTCCCACGCCGCCACGGCGACGAGCTTCCGGCGCTTCGGTCCCCTGCACCGGTTCGACCATCATCCCGGGAGCGGTCCCACGCGGAACCCATGCCCCTGTCCCACCCGTGGCGTCTACTACGCCGCCCACGACCTCCCCGGTTGCCTGGTCGAGGTCTTCGGGGACGATGGCGTGATTGAGCCCGCAGGGTTGATGGTCGCCCTGCCGGTGCTGAGGCGAGACCTGCGCCTGCTCGACCTGCGTGACAAAGGAGCCATGCGGGCCGGGACGAACGCCGCGGTGACGAAGGACAGGGAGCGCGCGCTGACTCACGCCTGGTCGCGCTACTTCTACGAGGAAGTGGGGCTCTTCAGGGAAATAGACGGCATCATCTACCCAAACGCCCACAACGACGAGGACGCCGTGCTGTTATACGAGCGGGCGGAGGACGCGCTACTGTGCCCCGACGAACGCACGATGCGCCTCGACGACGAACTGCTGCGCCCGACGATCCTGGAAACCGCTTGGGACAACGACCTGGACCCTTAATTCTGCTCCGTAGAGTTTGGTCCTTGTCTGTTGCTTTAGCTCGCGACGACCGCCGCTTTCAAAGCTGAGCGCGCCCCAAATGCCGCCGCGCGGATGGAGCCTCCTATACGCCCCGTCCGTTGCCCCAGACGAGCACGTGCAATTGCGGCAGTACGGTGGCCTCGTTCCAGCCATCGGCGAGCACCTTGTCGGCGAGCCAGGCGTACCGACGAAGCAGGGCCCTGTCGTCGGGCACCGTGACGTCGTCTGGCTCCGGGCCGGGCGGGCGATCGTTGCCCACCTGCAGGTAGATGGGCACGGCCGGGAACCGCCGTCCCACCTGGAGGGCGTAAGCGTAGTCCGCTTCGTCGAAGACGACCACCTTGAGGGTGGTCCGCGTGGTCCCTCCTCCCGCCCTAGGGTGGGCCTGGCTATCTCGGGAGCGTGGCCCCGCTTATAGACCATGAGGGTGCGTTTGAAGGTTATGACCGTCGTGCCGTCACCTTTGTACCCGGTGGTCTTGACCGTCACGATCCCGATGCTGGGCCGCGACTCCGACTCCCGCTTCTCGAGGACCTCGGAGCTGGAGTAGATGGTGTCCCCCTCGAAGACCGGGGCAGGCAAGCGGACCTCGTCCCAGCCCAGGTTGGCGAAGACGTTCTGGGAGACGTCCGTCACGCTCTGGCCCGTTACCAGCGCGAGCGTGAAGGTCGAGTCGACGAGCAGCTCGCCGAACTCGGTCTGGGAGGCGTAGTTGTGGTCGAAGTGGACGGGGGCGGTGTTCTGGGAGAGCAGGGTGAACCAGATGTTGTCCGTCGTGGTGACCGTGCGTCCCAGGGGATGCACGTAGACGTCCCCCAACTCGAAGTCTTCAAAGAACCGGCCCCTCCAGCCTTCCTTTACCGCCATAAGACCTCCTTCGCTCCTTCTCCTGGTTGCGACGTCAGAAGGGTTCGCCACGCCAAATCTACGGAACCCATCGGATGACTACGAGGATGGTACGCCCTGCCCGGCCCCGAGGGGCAACGGCCTCGCCCCGAAAACGCCGCGGAAAGCCTCGAGGGAGCCCAGCAGTTCTTCGGGACGGATCCCTTTCGTGATAAAGACTATCCGCGAGCGGTGGTCCTCGTCGGGCCAACGGTCGAGGTGCTCGGGGGGATGGATGGTGTGCTGGACACCGTTGACGACTACGGGCCCCATCTCACCGACGTCCAGGAAACCCTTGACGCGCAACACGTCCTCTCCGCGGGCGTGGAGCAACATGCTGAGCCAGATCCCGAACGCCGTCCAGTCGACCGAGCCGTCGAAGGTCAACGAGACGGAATGCGTCTCGCCCACGTCGTGGGGCTCCCCGGCCGCTGGCGCCGGCACCGCGTGAGAACCCGCGCCGCCCGGACGGAACAGTTCGTCGACATCCGTCTCGCCGAAGGCCGCCTCGAAGACGCGGGCGGACGGGTTGATCGCGCCGAGGCGGGAAAGGAGGCCCCGCACGGAGTCCGGCTCCGCCGCGTCCGTCTTCGTCACGATGACTTTGTCCGCCGCGGCGATCTGCTTAACCGACTCCAGGTTGCGGTCGAGGTGGAGGTTGCCGTTGACCGCGTCGACCGTCGTCAAGACCAGGTCCACCGAGAAGTGGTGCTGCAAGACGGGGTCGGCGAAGATCGTGTGCAGTATCGGAGCCGGGTCCGCGAGGCCGGTCGTCTCGACGACGACGCGGTCGAGGCGCGGTATCTCCCCGCGCTGGTCCAGATCCAACAACTCCAGTAGCGCCTCGGTGAGGTCCTCGCGGGTGGTGCAGCAGACGCAACCGTTCCCGAGCAGCACCGCACGCTCGTCTACCCGGCGCAGCAGGTGGTGGTCGAGCCCGACCTCCCCGAACTCGTTGACGAGGACGGCCGTGTTGGACATGGAAGGCTCAGAGAGCACCCGGCCGAGCAGCGTCGTCTTGCCGCTGCCGAGGAAGCCGGTAACGACCGTTACCGGCCGCGTAGCACGCCCGTCGGCCACGGACCTACCCGCCGTCCGCCGGGGCGAACGCCGGCTCCCCGACCAGCGTCTCCCGCAGGGCGGGCTCCAGGGGGTCCAGGGTTCGGCCGACAAGCCTCTCCGCTGCGGGCCAGAGAGATCCGAGGTCCTGGACGATCTCCGAACGCCCCTTGCGGTCGCGGAGCACGTACTTGCTCCCGCCCCAGTCGTCGAGCTTGAGGCCGTAGTGGCGCAGGATTTCGTTGGTCAGCACGACCCGGTGGGCCCGGTCGCGGCG
>JALZNL010000199.1 GCA_030857715.1 Actinomycetota bacterium
CGAGGCGGGGCTCTACGTGGCCCGCGGCCTGCTCGGGGACGTTGGCCCGGCGCTCGCGCCGCTGGCGGTCGCAGGCGGGGTCCTGCTGGTGCTGGACCGCCTGCCCGGCCGCGCGGTCTTCGGGGCCACCTTGCTGCTCCTCGGCGTCGCCAGCACGCTCGCCGCCGCCATGCCGCGCCGGCTCCTGTTCGCGAACGAGGCGTACCGGGAGGCCGGCGGCGTCCTGGGCAGCGCCGTCTACTACGCCGTGGACTCCGTCGGCGGCGGCATAGGTAGCGTGCTCGCCCTCGCTCTCTTCTTCACTTTGGGCCTGTCTTTGCTCACGGGCGTGGGCTTCGGGGCTGCCCTCCTGGGCGCCCGCGACGGCCTCGCCTCCGTGGCCGAACGACTCCGGGGCCTCGGCGAACGCCTGCGGGCGAGCCGGCAGACCACGGGGGACGGAGAGCGGCGGGAGCCGCGGGCGCGGGATCTCCACGAGGAGTTGCCGCCCGAGCCCGTCGCGCCGCCCCCGCCGGAAGACGAGAAGCCGACCCGAGAGTTCGAGGTGGTGCTGCCGGAGAGCTCCGAGGGGCTGCGGGTGGAGGAGAGGGGGCCCGTGGAGCCAGGCGAGTACACGCCGCCGCCGTTCAGCATCCTCGACCTTGGTAGCGGGGTACCCGAGCACGACGCGGAGGGGACGAGCGAGCGCCTCACGAAGGCGCTTGCCGACCTCGGCGTCGAGGCGAGGGTCGTGAGGGCTGTCGTCGGGCCGCGGGTGACCCGCTACGAGCTCAGGCTCGGCAGCGGCGTCAAGGTCGGCAAAGTCAGTAACCTGCAGCAGGACATAGCCTACGCCCTCGCGGCCACGGAGGTCAGGATACTTGCCCCCATCCCCGGCAAGAGCGCCGTCGGGGTCGAGGTGCCGAACACCAAGCCCGCGAAGGTCACTTTGGGCGACGTGTTCAGGGAGTACCCCGACGCCAACGACTGGACGTTGCCCGTGGGGCTCGGTAAAGACATCTCCGGGCGGGCGGTTTTCTTCGATCTGGCCGAGATGCCGCACCTGCTCGTGGCCGGCACGACCGGCAGCGGCAAGAGCGTCATGCTCAACGGCCTGCTCACCTCCCTGCTGCTCACCACCGACCCGCGGCAGGTCAAGATGGTCCTCATAGACCCGAAGAGGGTCGAGCTATCGCCCTTCGGCCGTATACCGCACCTCATAACGCCCGTCGTCACCGACGTCAAGAAGGCCGCGAACGCCCTGCAGTGGGCGGTGGCGGAGATGGAGCGGCGCTACGAGGTGCTCGAGAGGATGGGATCCCGCTCGCTCGACGGGTACAACATCAGGTCCGAGACGCCGATGCCCTACGTGGTGATCGTCATCGACGAGCTCGCGGACCTCATGATGCAGGCAGGGGCCAAGGTCGAGGACGCCATAGTCAGGATCGCGCAGAAGGCGCGGGCGGTAGGTATTCACCTCGTGGTCGCGACCCAGAGGCCGAGCGTGGACGTCATAACCGGCATGATCAAGGCCAACGTCCCGAGCCGCATCGCCTTCGCGGTCTCCAGCCAGGTCGACTCCAGGGTCATCATGGACGCAGGAGGTGCCGAGGTCCTGCTCGGCATGGGCGACATGCTCTTCAAGCCGGTCTCGGCACTCAGGCCTTCGCGCGTGCAGGGGGCCTTTATCTCGGAGAACGAGGTCGAGCGGGTGGTGGGCGCGACCGAGGACGCCGCCGCCGGACGCGCCGAGCCCCACTTCGTCGAGGAGGTCACCCGGCAGCCCAAGGGCCAGAAGGAGGGGTCGGACGAACCCGAGGACGACCTGTTGCCCGAGGCTGCGAGCTTCGTGGTGTCCACCCAGCAGGCCTCCGTGAGCGCCGTGCAGCGCCGCTTCCGGGTCGGCTACTCCAGGGCCGGCAGGATCATCGACGCCCTGGAGCGCAAGGGGATCGTGGGCCCCTACGAGGGCTCCAAGAGCCGGGCCGTCGTGGCGTCGTCGATGGACATCGAGTCCATGTTCGAGGGCGGCGCATCGGACGGGCGGAACGCCGAGGGCTGGTAGCTTTTGTGGTAAGGTTCTAGGCCGAAATGGACGACGGTCAGCAAACTTTCGGCCCGGCGGAGGGCAAGGTCGGGCGCGTCCTCGAACGGGCGCGCAAGGACAAGGGTCTCTCCCTCGAAGAGGCGGAGCGGGCCACCAAGATCCGCAAGCGCTACCTGATCGGCCTGGAGCGCGACGACTACACGGTGCTGCCGGACGCCGTCTACGCCCGGGGCTTCTTGAAGACCTACGCCAACTTTCTCGGCCTCGACGGGACCGGGCTCTCCCAGGAGCTCCACACCCGCAGGAAGCCGCGCCGCGAGCGGGGCCTGAGCTACGCGGCGCCCCAGAGCGAGTTCGAGCGTCCCATCATCAGCCCTGGCGGCGTCCCGGGCGCCGAGAAGCGCCAGGTGTCGAGATCGACGGTCGTCACCGTCATGATCGCCGCCCTCGTGATAGCCGCCCTGGTGGGCGCCCTGTATTTTGTGGGCCTGAACGTCCGCTCCGCCGCCGTGGACGACGCCCCGAACGCCGAGAGGATGGCAGGGCCCGTAGAGCCGCGGCCGGTGGCAGGGGACGAGGCGCAGGAGCCCGACGGGCCCACCCCCGAGGAGGTCTCTTCCGGCGCGCTGACCGTGGGCGTCGAGGTGGAGGGCGTTCCGGCCTGGATCCGGGTCAGCTCCGACTCCGAGACGGTCTTTGAGGAGGTCGCCAGGCCCGGCTTCTCCCGGACCTTCGAGGCCCGGCGCGTGGTCGGCATCAGGGCCGGCGACGCCGGCGCCGTCTCCGTCGAGGTAAACGGCCAGGACGTGGGGACTTTAGGCGATCCTGGTCAGGTCCTGGACAGGAACTTCACCCTGAAGTCCGCGAGCTGATCTCCTGGCGAAGGTTCTCGCTCGCGGAAACGCCCTTGGGAGGGTATTCCGCCTGCAGTATAATTCTTCCCGGATAGTTCCGATTACGCAAGGACAAACTACGCACTCGCCCGGTGGAGGATGCATTGGATAAGAGCAAGGCAATAGACGCCGCCGTTACCCAGATAGAGCGGCAGTTCGGCAGGGGGTCCATCATGAGGATGGGCGACGACGACAGGCCCAAGGTGCCCGCCATACCGACGGGGGCGCTCGCGCTCGACCTGGCCCTCGGCGTGGGCGGGGTCCCGCGGGGCAGGATCGTCGAGATCTTCGGCCCCGAGTCGAGCGGGAAGACCACCCTGGCCCTGCACATCATCGCCGAGGCTCAGAAGGCCGGCGGCCTCGCCGCCTTTATTGACGCCGAGCACGCCATCGACCCGGACTACGCCCAGGCCATCGGCGTGGACCTCGAGAACCTGTACTTCTCCCAGCCGGACAATGGGGAGCAGGCCCTGGAGATAGCCGACACCCTCATCCGCTCCGGCGCCCTGGACGTCGTCGTCATCGACTCTGTGGCCGCACTCGTGCCCCGCGCCGAGATAGAGGGCGAGATGGGCGACTCCCACGTCGGCCTGCAGGCCCGGCTCATGAGCCAGGCCCTGCGCAAGCTCTCGGGCTCCCTCAACCGTTCGGGGACCACCGCCGTCTTCATCAACCAGCTCAGGGAGAAGATCGGGGTGATGTTCGGCTCCCCGGAGACGACCCCCGGTGGCCGCGCCCTGAAGTTCTACTCGAGCGTCAGGCTCGACATCCGGCGCATCGGCGCGCTCAAGGCCGGCAACGACACGGTCGGCAACCAGACGCGGGTCAAGGTCGTCAAGAACAAGGTGGCGCCGCCGTTCAAGGTGGTCGAGTTCGACGTGATGTACGGCGAGGGCATCTCCCGCGAGGGGAGCCTGCTGGACATCGGCATCGAGCACAACGTGGTCCAGAAGTCCGGCGCGTGGTTCGCCTACGGCGACGAGCGTCTCGGCCAGGGCCGCGAGAACTCCAAGACCTTCTTGAAAGAGAACGAGGCGGTACGCAACCGCGTCCTCGCCGATATCTACGAGAAGCTCGGCTTCGACAACCCGAACGCCGAAGACGGCGCGGTCGCCGCTGCGGAGGACGGGCCCGAGACCGGCGCCAACGGCGTCGTGGAGGAGGCGCTTGTCGCGGAGGGCCGGGCTGGCTCTTTAGGCCGGTAGTAGGCCTTGCCCGAGATCACGGGCGTAAAGGAGCGCCGGGGTAGGGCCGGGGTCTCCGTGGACGGGGAGTTCTGGGCCGAGCTCGACGCCGGCGTCGCTATCGAGAGCGGCCTCCGCGAGGGGGCCGCGTTCTCGTGGGAGGAGCTGGGAAGGGTCCGGGTGGCGGGGGAGAGGCCGCTCGCTATGACGCGGGCCCTGAACCTGCTCGGGTACCGCGCTCGCTCCGAGGGCGAGATGCGGGAGAGGCTCGGCCGGTACGGGTACGTTTCCGAGACGGTCGAGGCCGTGATCGGGCGCCTCGGGGAGCTCGCGTACCTGGACGACGAGGAGTTCGCGCGCCAGAGGGCGCAGGAGAAGGCGCGGAAGTACGGGCCGCGGCGGGTGTCGGCCGACCTGATCAAGAGCGGGGTCGGGCGGGATCTTGCCTCCCGGGCCGTGGCCGAGGAGTTCGAGGGGCGCTCGGAGCTTGCGGACGCTAGAAGCGCCGCGGCTCGGCGGTATAATGGGGGGGGATCCGAGGCCGAGGCGCGCAGGGTCTACGGTTTTCTGGCGCGTCGTGGTTACTCGGCCGGGGTCTGCGCCGACGTCGCAAAGGAGCATCGCGGGCCGGCGCAGTCCTAGAGAGTGACTGTCCGACAAACTCGACGCCGGGCCGAAGATTGTGGCCCGTTGAAGGAGACAACCCGTGAACGTTCTGTTACTGGTCCTCGGGCTCGCCGTCGGCTTGGCCGCCGGGGTGGCCGCAGGGTACGCCGTGAGCCGGTCTCGCATGACGGTTAGTCAGGCCCAAGCCCGCGCCGACGCTAAGTCGATAATAGAAGACGCCAGGCGCGAGGCCGAGGCGAGCCGCCGTGAGGGCGAGCTCGCGGCCAAGGAGGCCGCGCTGAAGGTCAAGGACGACGCCGAGGCCGAGGTCCGCTCTCGGCGGTCCGAGATCTCGCGCGTCGAGGAGCGCCTGGATAACCGCGACGCCGCCCTCGAACGCCGCGAGGCCGAGCTCGAAGCCCGCCGGGCCCGCCTGGGCGAGCAAGAAGAGTCCATCGCCCGTAGGCGGGCCGAGCTCGAGGATAAGGAGTCAGAGCAGCTCAAGGTTCTCGAAGAGCTATCCGGCCTTACCCGGGCCGAGGCCGAACGACGCCTCTTCACGGGCCTGGAGAACGAGCTCGAGAGCCGGCTTGGCCAGATGGTCCGCGACCGGACTCTGGAGGCCGAGGAGAAGGCGGA
>JALZNL010000200.1 GCA_030857715.1 Actinomycetota bacterium
GTAGAGTCCGGTCCAAAGAGGGTCGCGGACGTCACGGGAGGCGGGGATGCTGGTCCACATAGTCGCGGATTACGGCCACGGGGACCTGGCGTTCGCCGAGGTCATCGGGCGCGTGAAGCTCCACCTTCCCGACGCCGAGGCGGTTCCCGTGCCCGTGCCGCCGTTCGCCACGCTCGCCGCCGGTTTCTGCGTGGCGCAGCTCGGCCTGAACCCGGCCCCGCCCGGCACCGTCGTCTACCACAACGTCGCCCCACGCGAGGACGAGGGGGAGGCCCGCGAGGGCAACGAGGGGGAGCGCCTGGCCTACGCGCTGCTGCCGAATGGGGTGCGCGTGGTCGGGGTGAACGCCGGTTACGCCTTCTCCTTCGTGCGCGACGCGGCCGAGGAGCTCAGGTTGGCCCGCGTCCCCGCCGAGGGCTCCCAGTTCCGCTCCCGCGACCTCTTCCCCGGGGCGGCCGCCGACATCGCCCTTGGCCGCCCCGGCGCTTTAGGCGAGGAGATGGACCCAGCCGCGATCCCGGGCGTCCCCGAGAACCGCCTCGCCTACGTCGACGGCTACGGCAACCTGAAGACGACCATTCAGAGCGGCACACTCAGTGTCGAGCCCGGCGCGGCCGTCCGGGTCCGCATCGGCGGGGAGGAGCTCACGGCCACGGCGAGCGGCGGCAGCTTCGGGGTGGGGGAAGGGGAGCTGGCCTTCGCCCCGGGGAGCAGCGGCTGGAGGGACGCGTCGGGCGGGGAGACGGTGTGGATGGAGCTCTTCCTGCGCGGTGGCAGCGCCTGGGAGGGGTTCGGGCGCCCCCCTCTAGGGTCCGAGATAGTGGTCGAAGCCTGCGCCTGACGCGCCCGTTTCCCGACGCCGGTTCTTGGCGCCGTGTTCTGGTGGAGGGTACGGTCGAGGATCGACCGGGCCACCTGTCGAACGGTCTTTCGGGCGTCGGATCACGGGGCCGGGCCCCGGCGTTCGCCGCGCAGGGTCTTTGCCCCTCGCGCCCGCCCCCGAAGCGCTTGTGCCAAATGTGGTGCACGACCCGCGGCGCACCCCAACAGGGTCCGTCCCGCCAAACCCGCCGACGATGTGGGGATGGGAAACGGCGCCCCCTCCCGTACAAACAGGGGGCAAGGAACCCCAACGGGGTCGCCGCAGGGCTGCATACAGGACGGCGACAGAGAGGAAGGATCGTGAACAAGACGGAGCTCATCGAGAGGATCGCACAGGAGGCCGGCGTGCCCCCCGGCGAGGCCCAGAGGCACTTCGAGGCCTTCGAGAGCGTGGTAACCGAGGCGCTCAAGGGCGGCGAGGAGGTCCAGATAACGGGCTTCGGGAAGTTCTCCGTCAAGGAGCGCAAGGCCAGGGAGGGTAGGAACCCCCAGACCGGCGAGAAGATGAAGATCGCGGCCTCGAGGGTGCCCTCTTTCAGCGCGGGCAACGCCCTCAAGCAGGCCATCTAGGAGCCTTCGATCGGGGATCCAACGTGCTGCCATTCCGTAGGAGGGGGGCCATCTTGACCAGGACGGCGATGCCGGCGCCTTGCCAGGTGCGGAGCAAGACGGGGAGCCCCTGCCCCCGCCGGGCGGTGGCGGAGATCCGGGGCGTGGGCTTCTGCGGGCCGTGCGCCCGCGAGCAGGAGGCGTACTTCGCCATCGGCGAGCTCGTCGCGCGAGAGGAGACGGGGGACCTCCACGGCAGGGCGCTCGCCGAGGCGCTGAAGAGGATGCGGCGAGAACGCGCGGGTCGTACGGAAGGAACCGCCTCGGGGACGCATCACGAGTCCTCGGGCGTGCACGAGACGAAGCCCCTCGCGCTTAGGTAGCGGCGCGGATTGCCCCTAATTCCCTCACCGATGTGCAATGGCCGTCCTCGAGCGGCCGCCGACGGCGGTCCTCGAAGCGGGATCTTTCTCCGGCGTGCGGTGGCTCGGCCACCTTTCCGATGTGCCGTCCCGCCCCCGGCCGTGCTCGCGTCCCTGCCGACGGGCTAGCGCCTGCCGTCCCTCGTCCGGGCTCGTCCACCGAACACCCTCCGCCACCAGCCGCGCCGCCCCGGGTTCCCTCCGCCCGTCTGCGCCGCCGAGCGGCTGTGGACAGCGTGGGCCCGCGCCAGCATCTCGAGGGCCTCGTCCTTCGGCGTGCCGGGGCTGGTCACGGCGTCGGTGCACCGGTCGCCGCCCGCGTCCGTCACCCGGACGACCACCAACACGTGCTCTATCTCGGCGTCTTGCCCGTACCACTCGTCGAGGTGGTCGAGGAGGTCGAACACGACCCCGTTCACCTTCCCCTTGTCGATGGGATCATGATCGGTCACCGGATACCCTCCTCCTCCGCCAAGTCCGACGCTCCGGGGGGCGGGGCGCGTGCTACTCGGCCCGACTCCCTGAGCCCGCCATCGTTTCCGCCTCGCCTGGTAGAAGCTGGGGACCGTGCGCCGCGACCCCCGATCCCTCCAGGCTCGCATCAAAGCACACGCCCCTCGCGTCCGAAACCCCCGTTTGGGCTAGGCAAAGACAAACCTAGCCAATTAATGCCCGGCGCATGGCTGGAGCGGCACTGGCCGGTGGGGAGTTCGCAGGCAGGCTTCGTTTCCCGCTCCTAGGTCTCTTCGTACAACCTCTTCAAGAACACGATCTCGAGCGGTTCGTCTGGCATGAGTAGTGAGCCGACGTCCTCGTAGCCGAGTCTGCGGTAGAGATGCTGGGCGCGTTCGTTGGACAAGGTGGAGGTCATGACAGAATCGTGGCCCAGCTTTCGCATCTCTTCCTCCCAGAACGAGATGAGTTGCGTGCCGTGCCCCTTGCCCCTCGACTCCTCTCGGACCCACAGCAGGTTCATGAAAGGTATTTCGTCCCAGAAGTAACCGTGGCGGAGGAAACCGACCCGCCGGTCTTCCCGGTGCGCCACGATGATCTCGCGGCGGGTTATCTTTTCCCCGATGACGTCGCGGCCGACGTGGTGGTCTTCTCCGGCCAAGTAGTCGAGGTCCTCCAAAACCGCAAAGGCTACACGCATGTCGCGGCCTCTTTCCCGACACGAACCCGAACAGGAACGGATCGCATTATCTCACCCGCCCGTTCCGGCCAGGAACGGAAACAGGGCAGCCTGTAGCATCGTCGGCCGCCGAGAACCGCGGGGCGCGTACTCGTCTAGCTTCAGGGACTTCAGCCATCTCCCGTCTCCGAGGGCTTCCAACCCGAACAACCTGAGCTGCGGTAGCACGTTGGAGTTCTCGAACAGCTCCGGTCGGGACACCCCTTTGAGCTTCGTGCTACCGGGCAGGATCTCGACGTCGTAGCGGGACAGGGCTTCTCTCGCGTACTCGATGGTCAGGCTCCTCTCCTGAAGCCACACCTCGGCCTCCTTCCTCGCCAGACCCTCCTCTCCGTACACCCTCCAGTGCCGGAAGCGGGCGTAGCCCAGTTCGTCGAGGATTCTTGAGTGCCGCGTTGAGAAGAAGGCCCTTTCGAGGTCTTCGGGCAGGTAGCGCACCCCTGTGACCCACCCGAGGACTTCCCCCGGCGATCGCCTGCCGTCTTCGCGCCCGAGGTGGGCGAAGTGCGCCTGGCCGTTGTACTCCTCGACGAAACGGTCGTGCGCATGCACGATCTCCGGCCAGCTCGCGGCCTTGGCGAAGTGCCAGTCGGCCATGCGCCTCTGAACGTTGAAGGCCGTCTCCACGTAGGACTGCCAGGGCCTGCCGCGCTCTATCTCGTGCTTGGCGATACCCAGAGAGTCGTAGATCGCCTTCGCCCGGTTTGCCAGGAAGATGCTCCCGGAGTCCGTGACGAGGGCCTCGGGAGACCCGTACCTCTCCACGGCGCGGTATAGGACGGAGAGAAAAGCAGAGAGGTCTTGGCTCCTCGTGACGGCGCTCGAGAGGATCGCCCGCGAGTGGTTTTCCAGGATGGCGACGACGTAGAGCCTCCCCTCGGAGAGCACCCGATGCTCGTCGATGTAGCGGACGTCCGCCGTCCAGTACTCGTGGCGCCGCGAAGAAGCGAAGGGCATCGGCTTCTTCGCGCCAGCTCCGCTAGTCTTCGGTTTCTCGTAGCCGTAGATCCTGCGGTTTATTGCCAGGATCCGCCCGCAGGTCCTCTCGCTGAGGTGGATGCCTATCTGCTTCAGGGCGGCGTGGACGCGGAACGCCCCGAGACCCGGGTTCTGCTGCAGGCGTCTCACCTCGTTCATCGTCCTTAGGTCCACCTTGCCCGTCCCCCTCGGACGGCCCCTTTTCCTGTCTTCGAGGCCGTCCGGGCCTTCCCGCACCCATCTCCTCAGGACCTCGTAGACGGTGTCGCGGTTGACCTTCAGGTAGCCGGCGATCGCCTTCGCGCTCCAGCCCGAGGAGTGCAGGCTCACCACCGCCATCCTGCGCTCGCGTCCTTCTCTTATCTCGTGATATGGGTCGAAGAGGCGGACGATCTTCAGCGGCAGCGCGCTCCCTTCGAGTACGTTCCGGACGGTCCTCACGTCCGGTTTTCTGCCCGAGTGGACGTAGACGACGTTGGCGATCTCGTTGAGGTTGAAGGGAGGGTACTCGGCCTTGAGGTTCACGATGAGTCCGCGAATCCACGGAGGAAGCACCTTGCGCCTGGCCCGCTCCGTGGCGAACAGGCTCTCCACCCCGTCGCGCTCGAAACTCTCCACCCTACGATACAGGGTTCTCTCGGAGGTCCGGGTCTCTTCGGTCCGCTCAAAGACCGAGTCTCCGAACAGGACCAGGGGGCGGATCTCCTCGTAGCGCTCCTGCTCCGGCCATTTCACCAGTAGCCTGAGCTGCTCCCAGTCCTCGGTGTGTTCGACCCGCTGTCGTCGTCTTCCGGCCATGCTTCGCCCCTCCTCGTGAGGCGGCGTCTAACCCCCCTCCCGCCAACCCCGTGTCGGGCGAGCTCCCCCGGGCAGGCGCCGCGACCGTATACCTTCCGTCCTTGGAGTACTGAGTCTCTGCGTGGCTCTCAGGCTCCGTGGAGCAGGAATGATGCCATGCTCCGAATTTTCGGGCCAGCTTCGGGTTTCGAACTTCCTCTAGCTGATTCTCTGCCAGAATGGCTCCAGCCATGCGCCGGGCATTAATTGGCTAGGTCTGGGCAAAGACCACCCGTTTGGGGTACGCGGTCGGGGCCTCCCCGAGGCTACTATCTTGTTGTTGAGCCGGGCGCCTTGATTACCCCCTCCATGGACATCCCGGCTTTCCTTACTCGCCCAACCTCCTAGAAAGGGGCCTTCCACGCGCTCGGGGGGTAGGCCGGAAGGTGGCGCCCGGGTGCTTCGGGCGTTGCCGGGTCGTCCCGCCGCGGGCCCGTTCGGTCACTTCCCCAGCAGCGCCTCGACCGCGCGGGGACAGAACTGGGT
>JALZNL010000201.1 GCA_030857715.1 Actinomycetota bacterium
CGCCGTCATGATGACCCTGGACGTGGCGCTTGGGTAGGTTTCAGGCTACAGGCATCAGGCTCTAGCTAGAAAAGGCGCTGCGAGAGACGCGGCGCCGTATATACTGCCGTCCTGGTAGGGCCACCGGGGAGAGGCGGCGGAGTGCAAAGACACCTGAAGCCTGATGCCTGAAACCTCTAGAATCGCGGTGTGGGCGTGGGTGCTCTACGATTTCGCCAACACCATCTTCGCGGTCACCGTGCTCTCGCTGTTCTTCCCGCTCTGGGTGGAGCAGAGGGTCGGAGACGGCGCGTTTATCTCCGCGCCCGGCCTCGTCAACGCCGCCACGGCCGTCTCCGCGCTACTGGTGGTCTTCTCGGCCCCCGTGCTCGGGGCCGTCGCGGACTTCCGCCAACGAAGGGTGCCCTACCTCGCCGCGCTGACCCTGGTCGCCGTGGCCCTGACGGCGGCGCTAGACCTGGCGGACGGTATCGTGGTCGGGCTCGCCGTCTTCGTGGCGGCTGACCTGGCCTACCAGTCGGCCCTCGTCTTCTACAACGCGCTCCTGCCCGCCGTCTCCGCGGGGAGGGGGGAGGGGCGCGTCAGCGGCTACGGCACCGCCGCAGGGTACGTCGGCACCATCCTGGCCCTCCTCGTCCTGACGTACGTCGTCCAGAACGGGGAGGCCCTGCGCTCCTTCTTAGGACCTTTGGGCGGCTGGCTTGAGACGGGGGAGGAGGCGAACTCGAACGCCTTCCTGCCGACGGCCGTGCTGTACCTGGTCTTCAGCCTGCCCGCGTTCTTCCTCGTGCCCGACCCCGCGGTGCGGGCGCGGCGGCCAGTCTCCCTGAAGCTGGCCTACAGGGACGTGTACCGGACGCTGAGGGGCCTGGGCGGCTACGCGGGCGTCGGCACCTTCATCCTGGCGACGGTGCTGTACACGGACGCGGCCAACACCGCCATCGCGAACATGGCGCTCTACGGTCGGGTCGTCTTCGGGATGGACACCGGGCAGGTGACGAACCTCCTGCTCTTCTCGACCGTCTTCGCCGTGGTGGGCTCGACCGTATTCGGCTTTTTGTGCGACAGGTACGGGCCGAAGAGGACGCTGCTCGCCGTGCTCGTGCTGTGGTTCGTCGCCATCGTGCTCGCCGCGGCGGCGGTGGGCGCCTGGATGCTCTTCCTGGCAGGGCCCTTCGTGGGCGTGGCGCTCGGCGGGATGTGGACCGTCGGGCGGGTGATGCTCGTGGCGCTCTCGCCGCCGGAGAAGCTCGGGGAATTCTTCGGGCTCTTCTCACTCGCCGGCAAGGTCTCGGCCGTCTTCGGGCCCGCGCTCACGACCGTTCTGCTCTTCGCGTTCGGGGGCGGGGCCTTCGGGTACAGGCTCTCCATCGGCTCGCTCGCGGTCATCATGGCCGCCGGCATCTTCTTTCTCTTGCGGGTCCCCGACGCCCGGACCGGGCCCGGAGAACCCGCCCCACTTGATTCGCCGGCCGCCCGGTCCGAAGATGTAGGGCGATGAAGGGCAGAGACAGATGAAGCTCGTGGCGCTCCGGGGGCAGATCGTGACCGACTACGAGGTCTGGTCCGAGGGTACCGTCCTCTTCCGCGACGGGGCCATCGCGGACGTGGACCGGGACGGGTCTTCCCTGGCCGACGGGGCCGACGAAGTATACGAGTACCCTGAGTCCCTGATCCTGCCCGGCTTCGTCGACCTGCAGGTGAACGGCGCCTTCGGGGTGGACGTGGCCTCGGAGCCGGACCGCCTCGCGGAGCTCTCCCAAGCCTTGCTTCAGACCGGGACCACCGCGTACCTGCCGACCGTGATCTCCTCCCCCGAGAGCCTCTACGAAGAAGCGCTGCCCGCCATCGGCGCCGTCACCGGCGGTCCCGCTGACGGGGCGGAGGTGCTCGGCGTCCACCTCGAAGGGCCTTTCGTGAACCTGGAGAAGAGGGGCGCCCATGCCGCCGCCCACGTCGCGCGCCCGGACCCGGGCCTGCTCGCCCGGCTGCTCGACCTCGGGCCCGTGCGGGTGGTCACGCTCGCGCCGGAGCTCGCGGGGGCTGGCGGCCTGATCGAGCAGGCCGTTTCCCGCGGGGTGGTCGTCTGCGCCGGCCACTCGGACGCGGGCTTCGGGCTCGCCTACGGCGCCTTCGACGGCACGGTCGGCGGCGTCACCCACCTGTTCAACGCGATGAGCCCATTGCACCACCGCGAGCCCGGCCTGCCGGGGGCCGCCTTCGCCCACCCGAGGACCCCCTGCACCATCATCGCGGACGGGCACCACGTCCATCCGGAGATGGTCGGGCTCGCCTTCCGCATGCTCGGCCCGGACCGCCTCTGCCTGGTCACGGACGCCATAGCCGCCGCGGGCGCGCCAGCCGGCGAGTACCGCCTCGCCAACCGGACCGTCTACTCCGACGGCGGCGTCCCCAGGCTCGGCAGCGGCGCCATCGCCGGCAGCGTCCTCACCATGGAGGAGGCCTTCCGCAACATCCTGGCCTTTACCGGATGCACCGTGCCGGAGGCCGCCCGCATGGCCTCGACGGGCCCGGCCCGGCTCCTCGGCGAGGACCGCCGCAAGGGCCGCCTCGTCCCCGGCTACGACGCCGACGTGACCGTGCTCGCCCCCGACCTCTCCGTCGAGGCCGTCTGGCGGGGCGGCCGGCACGTGTACTCCCGGGCGCGGGCTTGAGGCGAACCTCCGGCGCCGTGACGGTCGAGTGCGTCCGCGGAGACATAACGACGCAAAGAGACGTGGACGCGGTCGTCAACGCGGCCAACGCGCGCCTGGAGCCGGGAGGAGGTGTCGCGGGGGCCATCCACCGCGCCGCCGGCCCCGGGCTCGCCGAAGAGGCCAGGCCCCTCGGCCCCATAAGCCCCGGGGAGGCCATCATAACCGGCGGCCACGGGCTGCCGAACCGGTTCGTGATCCACGCTCTAGGCCCCGTCTACGGCCAGGACCGGCCGGAGGCTGATCTGCTGGCCCGCTGCTACCGCAACGCGCTCGACCTGGCCGAAGAGAACGGCGCCTCGTCCGTCGCCTTCCCGGCCATCTCGACCGGCATCTTCGGGTACCCGGTCGAAGAGGCCGCCGGCGTCGCGCTCCGGGCCGTGCGGGATGAGGCGGGGAGCCTACGTACCGTGCGCCTGGTTCGCTTCGTGCTCTTCAGTAAACGGGACCTCGAGGCCCACGAATGGGCGCTCGCCGAAGTCCTGCCCGACGCGTGAAGACAAAGGGTTGATCGCCGGAAGCCGACGACTTCCAAAAAAGTAGCCCGACGGCTTGGGAGGGGGAAATCACAAAGATCTTTCACTCTGAGGGCCGCCGGACTTGCCAAACATAACTACCCGACTTCGCCGTCCCAAAACATCCGATCCTCCTCGTGTCGTGTAGAAAAGCGGACCAGGACCGGAAGGAGAAGGCCGAACGGGGATGTTGGCACGCATCCTCGGCCTCGACGGCGACTTCGCGAACAGGGCGTGAACGCGTCCGGGGAAGCGGGTCGGCGTGGTAGAATTGCGCCATGACTGATACGCCGAAGAAGATCCAAAAGACAGAAGAAGAGTGGCAAGACGAGTTGACCTCGGAGCAGTACCGGGTCACCCGCATGAAGGGCACGGAGCGTCCGTTCAGCGGCGAGTACCACGACAAGAAGGAAGAGGGTACCTACCGCTGCGTCGCGTGCGGCGTCCCCCTCTTCTCCTCCGAGAGCAAGTACGATTCCGGTACGGGCTGGCCCAGCTTCTGGGAGCCTGTAGACGAGAGCAACGTGGAGACCGAGGAAGACCGCGTGCTCTTCATGCGCCGGACGGAGGTCCACTGCGCCTCCTGCGGCGCCCACCAGGGCCACGTCTTCGAGGACGGCCCCCAGCCCACGGGCCTACGCTACTGCATCAACTCCGCCGCGCTCAAGTTCGACCCGGAGACCGGCCAGCAGTAGCCGAGCTTCGGAACCGATAGGCGAGCCGCCCCCCACGAAAGCGGGGGGCGGTTTTGTGTTTCTCCTCCCATCCCCCGCGGGTGGGTTTCCCTATGCTCCCGTGCGGGCAACCAGAGATCCGGGCCAAAGGGGATAGAGATGGCGACCAGTCAGATCCAGGAAGAGCGTGTTCAGAACCTGAACTCCGAAGAGGTGGGGGACGGCGAGTACGTCCTGTACTGGATGCAGTCCTCCCAGCGCGCCGATCATAACCACGCCCTGGAGTACGCGGTGCAGCGGGCCAACGACCTCGAACAACGCCTGCTCGTCGTCTTCGGCCTCACCGACGACTACCCGGAGGCGAACCTCCGCCACTACGCCTTCATGCTGGAGGGGCTCGCGGACGTCGAGGAGGCCCTCGGCAAGCGCGGGATAAAGTTTGTGGTCCGCAAGGGCTCGCCGGACGAGGTGGCGCTGGAGGCCGGCGGGAACGCATCCCTAATCGTCACGGACCGCGGCTACATGCGCCCGCAGAGAAGGTGGCGGGAGAGGGTGGCGGAGGAGGCGAACTGTCCTCTCGTGCAGGTCGAGAGCGACGTGGTGGTGCCCGTCGAGTTGGCGTCTGGCAAGCAGGAGCACGCCGCGAGGACCTTGCGGCCCAAGATCCACGAGTACCTCGACGACTTTCTAGTGGAACTCACCCCGACAAAGCCGGACAAACAGTCATCCAACATGTGGGAAGACGGCCTGGATCTCTCGGATATCGACGGGATTTTGGACGGGATGGACCTGGACCGGACCGCGGGGCGTCTCGGCCACCTGTACAGGGGCGGAAACTCCGAGGCGAAGAAGACCTTCCGCCGCTTCCTCAAGAAGAGCCTCCCGGACTACGACGCCAACCGCAACCAGCCCCAAACCGATTACGTCTCCCACATGAGCAAGTACCTGCACTTCGGGCACGTATCCCCGATCTGGCTCGCCCTGAAGGCGAAGGATGCGGGCGGCGGCGAGAACACCGACTCGTTCCTCGAAGAGCTCATCGTGCGCCGCGAGCTCACCTTCAACTTCGTCTTCTACAACGCCGACTACGACTCGTACGCGAACCTCCCCGGATGGGCGAAGAAGACGCTCGAAGACCACAAGGAGGACGAGCGGGAGCACACCTATACGCAGAAGCAGCTAGAGAACGCCGAGACGCACGACGAGTACTGGAACGCGGCTATGAAGGAGATGGTCTATACGGGGTACATGCACAACTACATGCGCATGTACTGGGGGAAGAAGATCCTGGAGTGGTCCAACACCCCCGAGCACGCCTACAGGACCACGCTCTACCTCAACAACAAGTATTTTCTCGACGGCCGCGATCCCAACTCCTACGCCAACATCGCCTGGGTCTACGG
>JALZNL010000202.1 GCA_030857715.1 Actinomycetota bacterium
GGTCCTGACCGGCCCTTCCCCCACCACCAGCGGCCCCTCGCCCCGGATGATCGTCGAGTGGCCGACCCTCACGCCCTCGACGTCCGTGATCGCGTCGTTCGGGCCCGACGGGAGTACGCCGATCTCCAAGCCCAGATCACGAGCGCGCATATTAGTAACTCACCTGCTCAGTGAGGAGACGCGGACCATCTCCTCGTTCGAGAGCTCGAAATCGAAGACGTCGAGGTTGGCCCGTAGGTGCTCTTCGCCGGTCGCCTTCGGGATGGCGGCTACTTTCTCCTGCTGGACAAGCCAGCGCAGCGCGACCTGGGCGGCGGTCTTGTCGTGGGCCTCGCCTATCTCGTGAAGCGTGGCGTCGTCCTCGACTCCGCCGCGGGAGAGCGGACGGTAGGCGATCAGGAGGTAGTCCAACGCGCGGGCCTGATCCAGCAATGCGTCCTGGCCCCTGTAGACGTGGTACTCGACCTGGTTGCAGAAGACGTCGACGTGCTCCGATGCTTCTTGCGCCAGGGACGGGGAGAAGTTGCTGACGCCGACGTGGCGGACGCCGCCCTCCTCCTGCAATTCCCGCATCGCGCCGAGGGTCTCTCCGAGCGGCACGCCGTCGCCGGGCCAGTGCATGAGGAGCAGGTCCACATATTCCGTATGGAGCTTCTTCAGGCTCTCGCGGGTCTTGGAGATGACTTTGTCGCGCGCGAAGTCGCTCGGCCAGACCTTGGTGGTCAGGAAGATCTCACCCCGGTCCACCCCGGAATCCCCGATGCCCCGCCCGACCTCGGCCTCGTTGCCGTACATCTGGGCGGTGTCAAGGTGCCGGTAGCCCATCGAGAGGGCGAGGCTTACGGCCCCCACGCAGTCCTCACCGGTGAGCCGGTACGTCCCCAGCCCCAGAGACGGGACCTTCTCGCCCTTGATGTTCTGGTGCTCCAAGACGTCCTCCTTCACAGCCTGCCCGCTCCACCGTAGCACGCCCCGGCCGCGACGGCCGTCTTACGGGCTAGCGTTCCGGCGGGGCGAAGTCGCTCTCCGGGCGGCCTTCGAGGGCGGCGACGGTCGGGAGGAACCAGTCGGGGCGGGGCTGGACCTCGTCCTTTACGGGGTCGAAGAAGACGTGGGAGGCGGAGCCCTCACAGGCGGTCTCGCCGGTCTCGAAGCTCTCGCCGTTTCGGAGCTCGAAGTCCATGGCGTAGGAGCGGTTGCCGATCCAGGGCACGGTTGCCGCGCCGTGGAGGGTGTGGTCGAAGAAGGTGGGGGCCTTGAAGCTGAGGTTGGTCTCGGCGATCACGTACCGGGCGCCGGGGACGTCGCCGGCTTCCAGCTCCGTTATGCCAGCGAGCTCGGCGAGGGCGTGCCAGTAGGCGAAGCGAACCTGCTCGAAAAAGGCCAGGTAGACGGCGTTGTTGACGTGGCCGTAGGGGTCCAGATCCGCGTACCGGATCTCCAGCCGCACGGGCGCGGGGGGATTTTTCAAAGCGGTGCGCCTTTCGTCTTCGCGGTCGCGTTCGTGTGCGCGGGAGATTGTACACACTCGTACTGGGTCCTATCTGATTTAATGCAACCATGGAGTACGAGGAGTATCTCGAGCAGGGCGAGACCCTGGCGAGCGAGGGCCTGATAGAAGAGGCCCTCTCCCGTTTCGAGCAGGCCCTGGAGAGCGCGCCCGAGAACCCGGAGGCCATAGAGGCGGTCGGGAGGGCGCTATTGAACCTGGGCCGCCTGGAGGAGGCCGAGGCGAGTTTTCTGGACGCGCTCGAGATCGACCCCGAGTGGGTCGCCCCGCGGATGGGGCTCGCGCTGGTGGCTTTGGGTAGGGACGAGCCGTTCAAGATCGTGCACCACCTGGAGCGGGCCATCGAGGCCGACCCCGGCTACCCGGAGTCCTACGTCGAGCTCGGCCGCTACTACGGCTACATGGGCGAACCGGCCCTCGCCAAAGCCACCTTCGAGCGCTGGACCGGCCGCCACCCCGAGGACGCCGACATGCTCATAAACGCCGGCCTCACCCTCTTCGACGCCGCGGACTTTGCCGAGGCCTACGGCTTTTTCGAGAAGGCGGTCGAGGCGGCCACGGAGGAGGAGCAGCGCAGCGGGGCGCTCACCTTCAGGGCCAACGCCCTGGACATGCTCGGCCGCTACGACGAGGCGGTCGCCGCCTACGAGGAGGTCATCGCCGAGACGCCCGAGTGGTGGGAGGCCCACGCCAACCTCGGCATCTGCCACGCCCGCAACGGCCGGATGGAGAGGGCCGAGGCCGCCTTCCGGCGCGGTTTGGAGGATTGCCCCGGCTCGCCGGAGATAAGGGACGAGCTCGCCGCCCACCTGCTCGCGCAGGGCGGGGACCTGCAAGAAGCGTTGAAGCTCTCCGAGGAGGCGGTGGCACTGGGGCGGGATGAGATCCGTCACCTCATCACTTTGGGCGAGGTCAGGCTCGCCCTCGGCGACGACGAGGGGACAGCGGAGGCCTACCGGGCGGTGCTCGCCCTCGACCCGGAGAACCCGGACGCCCACCTGGAGCTCGGCATCCTGCACGAGCGCCGCGGCGAGACGGCGGAGGCCGAGGAGCACTTTATAGAGTCCCTGAAGGCGGACCCGGGCAACCCGCGCGCCCTCTACTCCTACGCGAGCCTGTACTACACGGCGGACGATCTCGAGACGGCAGAGGAGATCCTGGAGCGCGCCGTCGCCGCCGACACCGAGTACTCCCCCGCCCTCTCCGCCCTCGCGAGCATCCGGGCCCGCCGCGGCGAGTACGGGGACGCCCTCGACTTTATAGAGAGGGCCGTCGAGGCCGGCGAGAGCGACGCGGACCACTTCAAGAGCGCCCTGGAGTTCGCCCCGCTCCACTCCGATCCCCGCTTCCGCACCCTCCTCTCCCGCATGGCCCGCACGGGAGAGAACGGCGCGGGCTAGACGATGCAGCCGGCCGTCGCCTTCGGCGTGCTCCTGCTCTTCATAAGCGTGGCCACGCTCTCCTTTGCCGCCTACGCCCTCCTGCGCGGCGGCAAGGGCCTGCGCGGCGGCATCGGGCCCATCTCCGAACGCGGCATCCACGTCATAGCCGGTATAAGAATGCTCGTGATAGGTCTCGTCAGCCTCGTTGCCGGCGTTTACCTGCTGTTGGGCTAGTTAGCTCGCTCTCTTCGGGAGCTTGTCAGCCCGCTTCGGCCTGCGGCCTCGCTTTCAGCCGTCAGCTTTTGGCCTGTTCGACGTCCACCCGGCTTCGCTTGCGGCGCGATCGTGGGAGTAGGCTGCGGGCCGGGAGTGCTATGCGATGGACACCCGGAGTGGCTGGTTCGTGAGATCTTGCTGAACCGCTGAAAGGCGCGAAGCGCCGGGCTGAAAGCGGAGCCCGAAGGGAGTAGCGTGCTCTGACTAGTTGGCGCAGCCAGCGTGCTACCTATAGCAGCTTCAGCCCCGCCGTGGCGTTTCTCAGGTCCTCCATAAATTGGTCCGTCTCTTCGCCGCGGCGGTGGGCGATGTCCTTGCTCGTTTCGAGGACGAGGAGGTCCGGGATCTGACGCCTTAGGCTCTCGGCGTGCCAGACGGCGGCCCTTACGTCCGCCACGTCGTCTTCGGTGCCGACCATGGCGAGCACGCGGGAGAGGCCGACGACGCCGAGGTAGTCCAGCGCGACGGCGTCCTTGAGGAGAGTCGCCTCCGCGCCGGCGCCGGGCGGGAAGCCGGGCGGGTGGGCCTCTATGGCCTCGATCACGGCCCGCGTTGCCTGCGGCGGGAAGTCCGCGTCGTTCAGGATGCGCTGGGCGACCGCGGCCGACCGTTTCGCGTGGTCCGCAGGTTCTCGCCTCGCGTACACCTTGTACAGGCCGACATCGTGCAGGAGTGCTGAGACGCGCAGGATCTCCGCGTCGTAGGAGATCCCCTCCGCGCGCGCCAACTCTTCTGCCAGCGCGTGGACCCGCACGCAGTGGCCGTAGCCCCAGACCGGGTGCGTCCCGACCCGCGCAACGAGCGCATCGACCTCTTCTACCAGCGGCTTCATCGCACAGAGTCTAGCGAATAGGCCCCGCGGACGCGAGCACGATTTTAAGTGCCACCGTGACCTCATGTGCCCGCCGCAAGTATTCGCCGGGGATGCGACTCGCGCAGTGTGAGTCGCCTCCCGATTCCTCCCTACGAGGCGCCCGTCTGTTCCTTGATCGCCGTCAGCGGCGCGGCGATGCTCTCAAGCGACTTCTGCTCTGCTCTCACGCCCAGTATCATCTGTACTATGGCCGCGAAGATCATGAACCCCGCGCCGATGAGGTACGCGTAGAGCAGGGGGACGCGGCTGCCCGTCTCCTCGGCGGCGCCGATCAGCTGCCCGAATATAATGGGACCCGAGATCCCGCCTATACCAGTAGCCACGGCGTAGAAGGCGGCTATGGCCATCGCCCTTATCTCCATCGGGAATACCTCGCTCACCGTCAGGTACGCGGCGCTGGCCGCCGAGGAGGCGAAGAAGAAGACGACGCACCACAGGGCCGTCTGCGTGGTCGCGTTGAGCACGTCCTGCTGGAACAGGTAGCCGGTCACGGCCATCAAAACGCCCGAGATCAGGTAACAACCCGCGATCATCGGCACCCGGCCTATGGTGTCGAAGAGCCGTCCCAGGAACAGGGGTCCGAGGAAGTTGCCGATCGCGAACGGGATGAGGTACAGCCCGACGCGGCCCCCGGGGATGTCGTAGAAGTTGATCAGGATCAGGGCGTAGGTAAAGAAGACGGCGTTGTAGAGGAAGGCCTGGGAGGCCATGAGCGAGAGCCCCACGAAGGTGCGCTTCGGGTACATCTGGAACATGGCCCGGAAGACTATGCCGAAGCCCATGCTCTCCCGCTGCTCGATGGTGACCGTCTCGTCCTCGTCTATGGGGGGCAGCTCCGAGCGGCCGGTCTGTCGCTTTACGTCGTCCTCTATGTCGCCGGTAATCCTCTCGGCCTCGTCGTTGCGGCCGTGGGTGGCGAGCCAGCGCGGGCTCTCGGGGATGTAGCGCCGGATTATGAGTATGCACACGCCGATCACCGCGCCGAGGCCGAACGCGACCCTCCAGCCGTAGAACTGGTCGATGATGGCGTCGTTGAGCAGCACGAGGGAGAGCGCGCTGCCCATTATCGCGCCGACCCAGTAGGAGCCGCTGATAGCGAGCGACACCTGACCGCGCAACCGCGCCGGGATGAGCTCGTCTATCGCCGAGTAGATCGCCGAGTACTCCCCGCCGATGCCGGCCCCGGCGAGGAACCGCATGATCACGAAGCTCCAAAAGTTCCACGTGAAGGCCGTGAGGAAGC
>JALZNL010000203.1:0-3860 GCA_030857715.1 Actinomycetota bacterium
GGAGTGGCACGACCTGCTCTGAGACCTCCTTGATCGTCTCTTCGGTGGTCGAGAAGACCCTGGCGAGCCGCAAAAACATCCACGCCAGCACCAGAAACGCGACGGCGAGCGCCACGAAGAGCGCCCCCCTCGCCAGCTCTACGAATACCTCCAACAACCCTGCCGCACCTCCAACGGTCTCGTCCGCCGTACAGCGGAAGTCGAATTATACATTCGCCGACCGGTAACCGGGTAGTGACTCCCTCAAGAGCTGACGGTAGCCTTTGTGGTCAGGAACTCCTGCCAAGACCAGCGGTGGTCGGTCAACCCAATTGCCATCGCTGGCGTGCGCCGGTCGTAGCATCGCCCGGGCACGGTACTACTCAGCTGGCTAAGAAGCGCCGGGTGTGTCCGCAGCCAGTTGTGCTCGAAGAGCGCCAACTCAAACAGCGCATCCCACGTCGAGGTGCTCTTGGCAAAAGCGTGCGTCTTGCGCGTCAAGCACGCCAGCCGGTCTCTAAGCACCCCGTTGAGCCGCTCGATATGAACCGGCACCGGCTGCTCCGCCGCAGTGCCGATGGTGGCGCGGACCTCCACGCCTAACAGCCGTCCGCGTTTGTCGCGGCGTTTGAGCGTCTGCGTTAGGGAGAGCCCTTCGGGTACGCGCAAGGGCGGTCGCCCGCGCCGGCCTGTCCTCACCGGTTGGCGGTAGTAGGCTCTCGTGATCGCCTTGGGATAGGCTCGCCAGCCGTCGCTACACCAGGCAACCGGCCGTCCCTGCGAACGGGCGTGGGCCTTTCGGATCGCTTCGGTGGCTAGGGTCTCCTCGCGTCGTCCGCTGGCGTGAGCAACGACGAAACGGCTCTGGCGGTCCTGGATCACCAAGCCCCAGCGCTCACCCCATCCCGGCGGATCACCCGGTTTGAGGTGGCGCTCCTTCTTCGGACAAACGACCAGAACTCGTCCACTTCGAGCGTCGAGAGCTCGAGATCGTCGACCAACACTTCGGTGAGCGCCTCGGCGTGCTCGGCGGCGAGCCTCAGCCAGCGGCCGATCGTCTCGTACTTATGGCCCGTGATCTCCTCGGCCGCCCGCAGGCTGCTGCGGCGCATCACCACGAGCAGCGCGCGGCCCACCTCTTCGGGGGGCGTGCGCAGCCGATACATCGGTGTGTTGTGGGTCTCGCCGAACCAGGCACCGCAACCTTTGCAGTGATAGCGCTGGCGGCCTTTAAGCGTGCCGTTGCGCACCACGTGAGGTGCAGGGCAATCGGAATTAGGACAGGGCGGTTTGCTAGCCGTGGTACTCATCTTGCACCTCCGCGCTCACTTTCCATAGTCTCACATATTAGCGGAGTCACTACCTAACCGCGCCCGCGCCGAAATTACGCGTCCTGACGCACCACCCCGCCGCCGACCACCCGGTCGCCCTTGTAGAAGACCGCTGACTGGCCAGGCGCGACGCCCATCACCGGCTCCGCGAGACGGGCGTGAACCTCTCCGCCACCCAAGTCCTCGATCTTACAAGACACCGGCGCGCTGTTGTAGCGGACCTGCACCGAGTCGGCCTCCTCGCAGTCGAGGAACCAGTTTAGATCCCCGACGCGCACCTCGCGCACCTCCAGGTCCTTACGGTGCCCCACGACGACCTGCTTCTGGGAGGGGCGCACCTCGGTCACGTAGAGTGGCGTCGGCGCGGAGACGCCTATACCACGCCGCTGTCCGACCGTGAAGTCCACGACGCCCGCGTGCTTCCCGAGGGTGCGTCCTCCTTTGTCCACGATCTCGCCGGGCTCCGCGGCGACTTTTTTGCGGACGAAGCCCCGGTAGTTGCCGTCCGGGATAAAGCAGATGTCCTGACTCTCCGGGGTGTACGCGACCGCGAGACCCCGCTCCTCGGCGATGCGGCGCACCTCCTCCTTGCGGTACTCGCCGAGCGGGAAGATCGTGCGCGAGAGTAACTCTCCGGGCACCGGCCAGAGGACGTACGTCTGGTCTTTTGAGGCGTCCACGGGCCTAGCCATCGTGACGGCTCCGCCCGGCTCCTCGACGACGCGGGCGTAGTGACCGGTGGCGACGTTATGGAAGCCGAGCCTGTCGGCGAGGAAGGAGGTGGCGTGGAACTTCACGTGAGCGTTGCACGAGACGCACGGGTTGGGCGTCCTTCCCGCAGCGTACGAGCCGACGAAGTCCTTCATGACCCGCCTGTCGAAGAGCTCCTTGAGGTTCAGCGTAAAGTGAGGGAGGCCCATCCTGTGCGCCGTATCCCGGGCAAAGAGTACGGTATCGGGCGAGCAGCACGAACGGCTCCCCCGTTCCCCGTCGTGCAGCCGGAAGGTTACCGTGACAACGTCGTACCCGACCTCCTTGAGCAGGAGCGCCGTGACCGCCGAATCTACACCGCCGCTCATAGCGGCGACGACGCTCTTGCGGCCGTCCGTTCCCCTGCCGTAGCCCCCAGCGTATCCCTCGACGAGCATCTCCCCGGCCTGCCGGTTCCAGTGGTCCTCCAACGCCTTGTGCAGGGCGTCCAGTACGAGCGTGAGCGCGTGCTCCTTACCCGCCAGCAGCGGCCCGCCCAAAGAGTCCTCGAGATCCGCCTTCGACACCCGCGCCGCCTCCGGCAGAGGCCTGCTCCGAACAAGCTCCGAGAGCGCCGAACCAGCGGCGATGCACGCCACACAGCCGTAGACTTTGTAGCGGACTTCTTCGAGGTGGTTTTCCTCGATACCAACGGTAAAGCGAGCTACATCGCCGCACGCCGCGTCGCCGGACTCTCCGACGCCGCTCGGCGCCTCCAGCTCGCCGGCGTTGTGGGGCCGGACGAGGTGTTCTATGACCCGCGGGTTGTAGTTGTTAGTCATTTTTGTAGTTTTTAGTCATTAGTTTTCAGTTTTCAGTTTTTGCTCGTGTACAGAGGCGAGAGTTCGCGCAGCTGGGTGACGGCGGTGGCGAATGAATCCAAGAATGTGTTTACCTCTTGTTGTGTGGTGTCTTTGCCGACGGTTATTCTGATGGAGCTTATCGCTTCTTCTGGGGTGCGGGCCATCGCGAGCAGTACGGGGGAGGCTTTGTGGCCGGCGGTGCTCGAGGCGCACGCGGACCCGCTCCCGACGGCGTATCCGAGGGCGTCCAGGAAAAGTACGAGGCTCTCGGCTTCTGCGCCTTCGACGCTTACGTGTATGTTGCTGGAGAGTCGCTTTTCGCGGTGACCGTTGAGGCGCACGCCGGGGATGCCGGTGGCGCCGGAGATCAAAGCCTCCCGCAACGCCTCTTCGTGCCGCGTCCGATCTTCCAACTCCTCATAGGCGAGCCGGGCCGCCTCCCCGAAGCCCGCAATACCCGCGACGTTCTCGGTGCCGCTCCTCAATCCCTTCTCCTGGCCGCCGCCGAAGAGGACCCGCTCGAGGTCGACGTCACCGCGTGCGTACAGGGCGCCGACGCCCTGCGGGCCGTAGAGCTTGTGGGCCGAGAGGGCGAGCGTGGAGACGGGTATGCGCGAGACGTCTATGGGCAGGCGTCCGGCGGCCTGCACCGCGTCGACGTGCAACGACACTCCGGCTTCGCGGCAGATCGCGGCTATCTTCTCTATGGGCTGCACGGCGCCGACCTCGTTGTTCGCCCACATCACCGCTGCCAGGGCCGTGTCCGGGCGTAGCGCTCCGGCGCGCTCCACCGGCGAGACGAGACCGTCCGCGTCGACGCCGATACTCGTCACCTCGTAGCCCTTGGCCCCGAGGTGACCGGCTGCTTCGCGGACGGCCGGGTGTTCGACCGCTGAGATCACGACGTGCTTCTTGTCCGGGTCTGCCGCCGCAAGGCCCAGGACCGCCAGGTTGTCCGACTCCGTGCCGCCGGCGGTAAACAGGATCTCCGCGGGGT
>JALZNL010000203.1:3870-5283 GCA_030857715.1 Actinomycetota bacterium
GGGTCATCCGCGCCGACGAGCCGGGCTACGGAGGCACGGGCCTCCTCGATCGCCTCGCGCGCGAAGACGCCCGGGGCGTGGAGGGAGGAGGGGTTGCCGCGCGGCGACCCGGTCGGGGCTCTTCCCAGGTGCGGGAGCATGGCCTCGAGGACCCTTTCGTCGAGGGGGGTGGTGGCGGCGTGATCCAGGTAAACGACATTGTTCTGCATCGGTACCCTAGTGTAACGTACGAAGCCGCGTTTGAGGCGCAGGAGCTGCGATCGAGTCCTAGATCGAGATGGTGTCGACGACGGCGCCGCCGTTGTCGAGGAGCGCCACCTGGTCCCCGGCCCTGAGGGTCAGTGAGTCGCCGTCGGAGAAGACGCCCGCGACCTCCCTCCCGTCGGCATCCACGACCTCCTCGTCGCTCCCGATGGAGACCTGCTCCCCGGGGGCCAGCCTCACGGCGTCGCTGATCTGCACGCCGCCTCCGGAGTCGTCGACCTCGCCGGTATCAGGGTCTTGCACTTGCAGGGTGAAGCCCGACAAGTCGGCCTCTTCGTCGCCCTGGTTGGTCACCGTAAAGTACTCTATGCCGCTCCCGCTCTCAGCGAGTTCGACTCTATCGAGGCCCACGTCGACGTCGCTCGAGTTGCCCCCGGTGTCGTTGCGCGTGAGGTCGAAGAGCGCCTGGTTCAGAACGCCCCGCTCGACGTACCCCTGGAACAGGTTTTCGATTACGTACCGATCTCCGCGCGGCGCGAGCATCGCCACGAACGGCGTGTAGCCGACCTCCAACTGGGCTGCGAGGGTACCGTACTCGCCCCGATCCAACTCCTCGTTGCTCTCCGCGTTGCCGGGCCTGGTGATGTCGTAGGTGAAGAACTCGACCTGCGGATAATCCTCGCGCAGGTCGTCCAGATCCTGGTTGACCTGCTCGTCGGGCCGGATGCCCTGCGGGTACTCGACCCCTCGCGAAGAGTCCGGCTCCTCTTTGATGAACACGACCACGATGAGGGCTCTGCGCTGGTAGGCCGCCCTGAAGTCCGGCGGGACCGGCTGGCGCTGATTCAGCTCGAACGGCGAGTCCTCGAGCGTCTCGGCCTCGGTCTTCGACTCCACGGTAGAACCGCCGGCAGTGTTCCCACCGGGGGCCACGGCGAGGGGCGTCGTGCCCCCGCCACCCTTTGCGTCCTCCGGCGTCGCGGGCGGCGGCTCCTGGGCCTCTTCTCCCCCGCCACAACCCGCGACGAGGAGGAGGGTCGCCAGGACCAGGAGCAGAAACGCACCGCGGTTCCGAGTCAGGCTCCCGAAACCGTTTCCCCCGATGGCGTTCTCTCCTGTCCTAGACGATTGCTAGCGGGCCTCCGAGCAGCGTTTCACGGCCCGCCGCAACTTATCACAGGGGTGAAATGGGTACAACGGACCGCTCAA
>JALZNL010000204.1 GCA_030857715.1 Actinomycetota bacterium
GCCTTTCCCGAACTCCTGGGCTTTGAAGCGTTGGCCTGTGACTCCTTTTGACTCGTCCGAGGCGAGATACACGAAGACGGCGGTGTTCTCTTCTGGGGTGATGCGGGTCTGGGGGTCCTCTTCGGGGTAGGCGGCGGCGCGCATGTCGGTGCGCATCCCGCCGGGGTCCACGGCGTTCGAGCGGATGCCGCGTCCTTCGAGCTCTGCGGCCAGGATCTGGGAGAGGCCCTCCACCCCGAACTTGCTGACGGAGTAGGCGCCCCATTCGGCGCGCCCCTCGACGCTGACGCCGCTCACGACGTTTATGATCGAGGCGTTCTCGCGCAGGTGCGGGATGGCCGCTTTGGAGACCAGGTACGGGCCGGTGAGGTTCGCGTCGATCACGCGCCGCCACTCGTCCTCCGGATACTCCTCTATGGCGACCCGGGGTCCGAGCAGGCCGGCGTTGTTGACGAGAACGTCGATCCCGCCGAACCTCTCGACCGCCTCGTCCACGAGCCTCCGCGCGTCTTCGCCCTTCGACACGTCCGCGGCGACGGCGAGCACGTCAACGCCGAGGTCTTCGATCTCCCCGGCGACGGGCCGGATGCCCTCCTCGCTACGGGAGTTTACGACGAGCGAGGCTTCTTCTTTCGCGTAGGCGAGGGCGAGCGCCCTGCCGAGGCCCTGGCTCGCGCCGGTGATGAGCGCCACTTTGCTTTGTAGCATGTTTCTTCCTTTCGGCAGCCTGTCAGCACTTCAGCACGCCGCCTGACGGCGGCTATCAGCCTGTCAGCTTAAACTTTTCCCGGCCGAAGCGTCGTCGGAGAACCTATCCCTGTGAGATATGGCGACGTTTGCCTCTCCGGGGCCCGGCATCGGCGATACGTCTCCGTACGCGACGAACACCCTGGTTGACAAGCTGACGGGCTGATAGCGGAGGCCGCAGGCCGGAGCGTGCTGACAGGCGCCAACGGCGCCGTGCTGAAATGCAATCCTTCGCCACGTAGCGTATAAAGGGAGCGTGAAACGGCGAACGCCAGTGAGGATTTCCCCCCGTGTACGGTGAGAACGCGCCGCCGTCCTGGGCGCGGCTGCCGGGGGCGCGTTGCCGGGCCGTGGAGCACCTGACCAAGCTCGAAGGGCTCAAGGAGTTCGAGCTTCTGGAGGGGCTCGACGAGGGGTTCTTCCAGGCGCTTGCGATCTCGGCTGAGGTGCTTGAGCTCGGCGCTGGCACGGCACTCTACCGGGAAGGCGAGCCTTCAGGGGCCGTGTACTTTATGCGGGAGGGGCGGGCGAAGCTCTACCGTTCTGTCGGCGGTCCGAAGGCGCGGGACCAGATCCTGGGCGTCGTCGGCGACGGCTCCGTCCTGGGCCTCGGCGCCGCCCTGGAGGGCCGCCCGCAGAGCCAGGGCGCCACGGCGCTAACCGACTGCGTGCTCTACGCCGTCTTCCGCGACGACCTCTTCGACGTGATGGGCCGCTTCCCCGAGGGCGCCGTTCGCCTGAACCGGGTCCTCGCCGCCCGAGCCCGCGAGCTCGAAGACCTCGTCGGCGACCTCGTATTCCGCAGCGCCCCCCAGAGGGTCGCCCGTATGCTCCTGAACCTCGCGACCGAGGAGGGCCGCGTTACCAAGCGGGGCGTCGTCTTCGAGCCCTCGCTCTCCCGCCAGGAGATGGCGGAGGCCACCGGCATCTCGCGCGAGGCCCTCTCCCGCGCCCTCTCCCGCCTCGCCCAGGAGGACATCCTGGACCTCGACGGCAAGACCATAACCATACTCAAGCCCGCCGAACTCCGCTCCCGGACATGAAGAGAAGGCTTCAGGTTACAGGCTTTAGGGGTGCTGGTCGGGGCGTGCTTCCGACATCCGTGGCCCGTCAGTGGGAATGGTAGATCCACCATGGTCCGCCCGCCGAGGCTCCAGCCTGATACCTGCGACCTGAAGCCTGTAACCTCAAAACCTGAGAATCCTTCCCAATAACCCGCCGTTTTGCGGGCTTTTTGATCCAGATCACGCGCCGCGATGACCCCGGTCATGGGCGGTGATGACGGTCGTCAACGGCGGGTGGTTAGGCTTCTGTGTGGCTGCTATAAAGCCGCCACCACGAGAGAGATACGAGAGAAGGAGCCAGATGACCTACGTGATCACGGAGCCGTGCATCGGCACGAAGGACCAGTCCTGCGTCGAGGTGTGCCCGGTGGACTGCATCTACGACGCGGGCGACCATTTCATGATCAACCCCGAAGAGTGCATCGACTGCGGCGCATGCGAGCCGGAGTGCCCGGTCGAGGCGATCTACCCCGAGGACGAGGTCCCAGACGACCAGGAGAGCTACATCGCCAAGGCCGCCAACTACTTCGAGTAGTAGCGGACCGGACAACGTGACGGGGGAGGGGCCTTCTGGCCCCTCCTTTTTCGTGCCGCACTCGAAGATGCCGCGATTGGGTCCGAAACCCGCCCCTATGGTTGCGCCGAGGGACGGTACGCGGCGGTGGGGCTATCGTTTCGGTACGCGAGACGCTTTTGACCTGGCAGGTTCTCCTCGACCGGCCCGACGATGACCCCGGCCTCGTCGTCCGCGACCAGCCGGCCGAGCCGGGAGAGCGAGCGTTTGAGGTTCGTCCGGGCCGCACCCTTTGCCGCCGCGCTTCGCGCGAGGGTCGCTAGAAACGGGTCCGCCGGCGCGAGCGCGGTCCCGAACGAGGCCAGCGTACCGCTTCCGACGCGCTCTATGAATCACTCGCCCCAACCCTCGACCGGCCCATCGTACGTCCCAGCGCAGCCGGGACGGGAGCTCCGCCTCCTCCAACACGCTGAGGACCCTCTTGCTGAAACCGAGGAACGAGATCTCCCACTCGGAGAGCATCCCGGCCCCTCCCTCCCCCGACAGCACCTCGACCCGCCGCACGCCGGGCTCCCACGCCGGGAAACCGCGCACGTCGATCACCGCCTCGTAGGAGTCCTCAGGCGCGACCGGCGCGAAGACGGCCGCCGCCAACTCTGTTTCCCCCGTCTTGTTCGATGTTGCTACGTTCATGTAGCAAGATTATACAGGCGACGGGGATATACTCCGGCGCATGGAGGACGGGAGCTGGCGGACGCTTGGGCGGGAGTACGTTTACCGGAGCCCGTGGTGCGCGTTTCGGGTGGACGGGGTGGAGTTGCCGGGCGGCCAGGCCATAGAGTACGGGGTGCTGGAGAGCGGTGGGTTCGCGGCCGTGGTGGCCGTGACGGGGGGGAACGAGGTGGTACTGGTGCGGCAGTGGCGGCAGCCGCTGGGCGCGTTCACGCTGGAGTTGCCGAGCGGCGGGGTCGAGGCCGGGGAGGACGCTGGGGAGACGGCGCGGCGGGAGCTTCTGGAGGAGGCCGGGTACCGGGCCGAGGGGCTGGAGCGGCTGACGAGCGTGCACACGAGCACCGGCCGGAGCACGGAGGTCGGGCACGTTTTCAGGTGCCGGGCGGTCAAGGACGTGCGGGGTCCGAGGCCGGAGCCGACGGAGTTTATCCGGGTGGTCGAGGTGCCGTTCGGAGAAGCTTTGGAGATGGTTCGGGACGGACGAATCTCGGATGCGGCCACGGTGCTGGGGCTCTTATGGGAGGCGGGGCTTGGCGCGGGGGGCGGGGGTTCGGTAGACTAGGGGACAAACAACCGGGGAGCCGCGAGGCTGAGAGGGCAAGAGGACCGAAAGGTCCGGAGCCGACCCGCTGAACCTGATCCGGGTAATGCCGGCGAAGGGAGATAAAAGAGTCTCGTCGGCGCATCCCCGCTTATCCGAAGGAGGGTGCGCTTTTGAACGCTTTCAGGGACACCAGGGTCTTGACCGAGGCGGCGCTCGCCATCGCGCTCGCGTTCGTTCTGGGTCTGATCAAGATCTTCCAGATGCCGTTTGGCGGTTCGATCTCGCTGGAGATGATCCCCCTGATACTGCTCGCCCTCCGGCAGGGGCCCGTGGTCGGCGTCGTCGCGGGGTCCGCCTACGGCCTCTTGAACCTGGCCGTCGGGCCGGTCGTGGTGCATCCCGTACAGGTCCTCTTCGACTACCCGCTGGCCTTCGGCGCCCTCGGGCTCGCCGGCTTCTTCCGGCCGACCGTGCGGGGCGCCGTTATCGGGGCCACGGTCGCGGTCCTGGCCCGCCTCGTCTGCCACTTCGTCTCTGGCGTAGTCTTTTTTGCCTCCTACGCGCCGGAGGGCTGGAACCCCTACGTCTACTCGGGGGCGTATAACGCGGCGTACCTGGTCCCGAGCCTCGTCATAGCCCTCGTGGTCGTGGTGGTGCTGCTCCGGGCTCTGGAGGGGGCGCAGCCGTCGCCGCGCCAGGTCCGGTATCGGCGCTCCACCGTGTCCTAGCTTGCGCGCCGCCGTCTTTTTGAACGGGTCCCCGGACCCGCCGGACCTGCTGCGCTGCGTTGCTGGACGGGCCGACCTCGTGATCGCCGCCGACGGCGGGGCCCTGCACGCGCTCGCGGCCGGGGTCGTACCCGACCTCGTCGTCGGCGACATGGACTCGCTGGGAGACGAGGGAACGCGACAGATTGAGGCGCGTGGGGCTTCCCTGGAGCGCCACCCGGCCAGGAAGGACAAGATGGACGGGCACCTGGCCGTCCTCGCGGCCCGGGAGAGGGGCGCCACGGACCTGGACCTCCTCTGCGCCGCGGGTGGCCGTCCCGACGCCGTCTTCGCGTTACCGCACCTGCTGCTGGCGGCGGAGCAGTTGGGGGCTCGGGCTACCGTCGTCGCCGGCTGGGGGGAGATGTTCGTGGTGGAGAACGGCACCCGGACGGTGGGGGGCAGGCCGGGCGAGAGCGTCTCCGTCTTCCCGGTCTCCGGCGCGTCCGAGGGCGTCACCCTGGAAAGCTTCGAGTACCCGTTGGAGGGGGCCAGGATCGAGGCCGGCGACACTCTAGGGTTCCATAACGAACTGCTCGCGGGGGAGGCCAGGGTGGCCGTGAAGGACGGCGCCTTGTTCGTGATCCACGAGACCGAGAGAGACTAGGCCCGGACGATACCGGGCGGGAGGGGAGAGGTACTTTGAGCGTTCTTGCGGGAAAGGTCGCCCTCGTCACCGGCGCCAGCCGGGGAGTGGGGGCCGCCATCGCTAACGTGCTGGCCGACGAGGGCGCCGCCGTCGTCGTCAACTACCTGAAGAGCGAGGAACGCGCCGAGGCGGTCGCTGGCGGCATCCGCGGGCGTGGCGGCAGGGCCGTCGCCTGCCAGGCGGACGTGACGGATGAGGATGCCGTAAAGGGGATGGTCGAGGCGGCGGCAGGGGAGTTCGGGCCGGTGGACGTGCTCGTGAAC
>JALZNL010000205.1 GCA_030857715.1 Actinomycetota bacterium
GTCCAGGGCGCGTGGATGTCCGGGCGCTCCTCGAGGTCCTGAGAACCACGCACGGAGTCGAGCGCCTGCTGGTCGAAGGCGGACCCGCGCTAAACCGGGCCCTGATCGACGAATCTCTCGCGGACGAGCTCTTCCTGACAGTCGCCCCGAAGCTTCTCTCGGGCGACGAATCCGCCATCGTACGTGGGGCTTGTGCCGGGGGTGAGCCGCGAAGCCTGCATCTCCTCTCCGTGCATTCAGCCGGGGACGAACTCTTCCTCAGATACCGTCTCAAGGACCAATGAGGAGACCCTCCTAGCCGCCCGAGTTCAACTTCCGAGAATTACCGTTATGCGAAGTTCGGGATCTGGTAGCGAGTTGCGGTTAGCTCAAAATGCCCGCTCAGCGTCTGTAGACGGACACGCAGTTGCGGCTCGAGGTGAAGGGCTCTCGCTGCCAGCCGTCCCATCGTTCCTTCAGCCGCAGCCCGGCGATACGCGCCATGAGATCTAACTCGCTGGGCCATGCGTACCGGGTCACTATTGGATTCAGGCGTACGCCCTCGCGGGAGAGTGAAACGTGGCTCTCTTCGAGCAATTGCTTCACGGGATCGTAGCGGGCCACATCTAGTTGCACCTCGTCGACTTCGATGGCTTCCGCGTCCACGTATTGGTGGTCTCGCAAGCGGTAGAGGAAGTCGGGCACCCCAGCCTCCACGACGAACGAGCCGTCCTCGGTGAGATGGGCGGCGACGTTCTCGAAGCAGCGCACCTGGTCTTCCTGGGTCAGCAGGTTGAACAGCGTATTGAACACGACGTAGACCAATCGGTAGGTGCCCACGACCGGAACATCGGCGAAGTCGCCGATCGTGACCGAGATCTCGTCGCCACCCGGCTTGGCGCGCAACTGCTCGACCATCGCGGGTGAGATGTCGATGCCGTCGACGCGGATTCCCCGAGCCGCGAGCGGCAGCCCGATACGGCCGGTGCCGATCGCGAGCTCCAGCGCGGGACCTCCACCTGCCAACTGCTCAAGGAACGCGACGACTGCCGACTCATCTCCGCGTTGGTAGTCGTCGTACCTCTCGGCGTCGTTCTCGCCAAAACTCATGATCGGCTTATAGTTCTTCACAAAAACCTCCCCTCTCCAGGCAAGCTACAGTGGCAAAGTATTATACTGATATGCCTTGCTGGCGAGCTCTTCGGCGCGGCGGATGTAGCGCATGGTGGTTTTGGGGTCGGAGTGGCCGAGGAATTGCTGGATGACGAGGAGCGGGGCTTCGTTTACGGCCATGTTGGTGCCTACGGTGTGGCGGATGGAGTGCGGGCTTATGGGTTTTGTTATGCCGGCGGCGCGGACGTATTTTTTTACTATGTTCTGGACGGAGCGGGTCGTGAGGGGTTTGTCCTTGCCGACGCGGGAGCTGAGGAGAGGTTTACGGGCGTCGGCGTGGGAGTTGAGGCTGCGGCCTGAGAGGAGGACGTAGCGCTGGACGAGGCGCCAGAGGTCGGGAGATATCGGGACGTTGCGGATCTTGTCTCCTTTGCCGAGCACGCGGAGCATGACCGTGTCGTTACCCGAGTCCCGGAAGTCCGAGAGCTTGAGTCCCACGACTTCCGCCTCGCGCAGGCCACAGCCGGCCATCACCGCGAGCATGACGTAGTCGCGGTAGTTGTCGGCGCGGGCGGCGTTGAGCATTCGCTGGAGTTCGTCGTCGGTGAGGACGTTGTAGGCCGGGTCCTGTCCGACGCGCGGGCTTTTGGCGAAAAAGCGAAGGGCCTCGGGGTTGACGGTAGTAGCGCCGGTCATGAACGTGAAGATCAGGAATCGCCGGAGTACGGCCAGCTTCTTGGCCGCCGTCGCAGCCGCGTAGGTGCTTATCAGGTGCTCCCTGTATATGGACACGTCCTCTGCCGTCAACCCCGCAAGGTCCTTTCCCAATGCCCCTACCGCGTAGGCGACGAACATCCGGATCTCAGTATTATAGGTTTTAATCGTCTGAGGGCTGGTGAGGGTGCGGAGATAGAGGGTGATGAGGCGGCCGATCTCCGGGGATAGGTTTGGGGCCGGGGCGGCGTTGGGGACCGGTACGGGGAGGTCAGTCATCGGGGGTGGCGTAGGTTATAAGGGAGATGACTTCGTAGGGGGTGAGGCGGGAGCGGCCGTCGAGGTAGCCTAGCTCTATGAGGAAGGCGACGCCGGAGACTGTTCCGCCGGCGTTTTCGACGAGGTCGCACATCGCGCGGGCGGTGCCGCCGGTGGCGAGGAGGTCGTCGGAGACCAGGACTCGGGTTCCTTGCTCGATGGAGTCGGCGTGGGCTTCGAGGGTGTCGGTGCCGTATTCGAGGTCGTAGGAGGCCGAGATGGTTTCACGGGGGAGCTTGTTGGGTTTGCGGGCCAGGATCAGGCCCTTGCGGGCCCGGTAGGCAAGGGCGGTGCCGAAGACGAAGCCGCGGGCCTCGGCCGAGAGGATCAGGTCGTAGCGGAGGTGCTCGGTGGCGCGGTGGAGGGCGTCTGTGGCGGCGTGGAGGGCAATGCCGTCCTCTATGAGGGGGGTTATGTCCTTGTAGGAGATGCCGGGTTTCGGGAAGTCCGGGACGGTGCGGATGTGGGCCCGGACGGTCTTCAGGGCGTCGTCTGCGGCGGGCATCCTCAGGGGGCGAAGGTGTCTATCACGTTCGCCATCATCAGCTCCTTCATGCGGGAGTCGACCGAGGCGAGGTGGCGGGCCTTGTTCACGGCCTCGATGACCCTGCCCTCGTCGCCGCTGCGGAGCTCGGGGTTGACGACCTGCTTAAAGAGGGCCGCCTCGCGGTCCACGGCGGCCATGATGCCGCGCAGGTGTCGGGGTTGGATCGAGTACTTGGCCATCTCCAGAGCCATGCGCGCGATCTCGGCGTCCCGCTGGGTGAGCTCGCCCGTGCGCCCGATCACGCCCACCGTCACGAGCTCGTCGACGAAGCGTGACTCCGTCTCCAGGGTGTCGGCGAGCTCCTCGCGGGTGTAGGTCCGGTCCTCCAGCACGCGGGAGAGGTCGTTGGCCGAGCCGCCGCCGGTCGGGATCCCGCCGCCCCCCTCGATGCGCTTCTTTATCACCTTGAGGGGCAGGTACTCCTTGTCCTGGAGGGTGAGGATGTACTTCAAGAGCTCGATGTCCTGGCCCGAAAAAAGCCGGTAGCCGCCGCGGGTGCGGGTCAGGTTGATCAGGCGCCGGCGCTCCAGGTACCGGATCTTGCTGACCGAGAGCGTCGGGAACTCGGGCCTGAGCCGCTCGACGACCTCGCCGATGGTGTAGCTGTCCTTGGAGCCGCCCCTCCCCCGCGTCCTCTGCCCAGGTTCGGGGACCGGGTCGTGGGCCGGCGTGCCGTACGCCGGGGTCTCTTCGGCGTGCGCGCCTTCTGCCCGCTCGGGCGTGGCGTTCGGGTCGCCCCTCATGGGGTCGTTCCACCTTCTCTGGTCTACGTCTCCGTTCTCCACGGGGTTCGCTCCCATCCTCTCAAATCGCGATCGGTGCCACGCCAGCCTCTCCTGGGCCTTCCCAGGCCCATCTCTAGGCGAGCACGAACCTGAACCGGTACTTTCCTACCTGTATCTCGTCGCCGTTGCGCAGGTCCACGGAGTCCACCCTGACCCTGTTGACGTAGGTGCCGTTTAGGCTACCAACGTCCCGGATCAAGAACCCCCGCTCGCCGCGCAAGATCTCGGCGTGTTTGCGGGAGACGGTCACGTCGTCCAGGAAGATGCTGCTCTCCTGGCCGCGGCCGACGGTGATGACCTCATCGTCTATGTCGTGCATGCGCCGGCCCGCCGTGCCCTCGACCTGGTCGAGCTCTATGAGCGAAGCAACCCCCGACCCGCCGCCGGACGGCGCGTGCTGCTCGGCCTCCTCGCCGAAGCTCGGCGCGAAGGAGACCGTGCTCTGGCCGGCGGCGAGCTTCATGCCGCACTCGGCGCAGAACCTCATCTTGGGCGAGATCTCGGCCGCGCAGTTGGGGCAGACCATCATGTCGCCCTCTCCTCCCCCACCTCGCCGAGCAAGACCCGCGCGAGCTCCTTGGTCGACAAGGCGGCCACGCCCCGCCCGGCGAGCTCGGCACGGATCAGGTTCGCCCTGCCCCGCAAGAGCTCGTGCCGGTACGCCGCCAACCGCTCCTCCTCAACGACCCACGCCAGAAGCTCCCCGAGCTCGGGCTCGGGGAGGGCGGTGAAGTCCTCGGCCGACTCCCAATCGAAGCCGCCGGACGGCGTGAAGCGCTGATCAGACACAAGCGCTAGTATAGCGGAGTCTCAACCTGAAGCGCAATGTCAGCTTGAGGTTTCTGCCGAGGTCCCTTCTTCTATGAGGGAGCGTACAAGGTCCACGTAATCGCCGGCGAGGGCGTGCGGGTCGCCGCCGTCGCCCGGCTCGGCGTAGACGTAGAAGACGGGGTTGTCGGGGTCTGGGAGCATGAGCACCCACCCGCCGTCGACGCTCAGGCGCACGCCCTCGGTCAGGATGGCGTCCGGGTCGCCACCGAACTTCTCGGCCAGGCCCCGCATGACGCGCCCCTTCGCCGTCCAGGGGCAATCCAGGCGCTCGCGGACCACGTTGCCGAAAGGTTCGTCGAAGTCCCGGCGCAGGCCGGAGAGGGGCTCGGAGCGGAAGGCCTCCAGGGCCCGGGCGATGGTCATGAAGCAGTCGGGGGCCGGGAGGAAGGAAGAGAAGATGTAGCGGCCGTCGGCCAGGGAGGCGAGGTCCGCGCGCACGTCGGCGGCCCGAAGCGCCAGGTTGCCGATGCCGGTGCGGCTGATCTCCACCGTCCCGCCACCCTCTTCGGTGAGCGTCCCATAGCCGTTGCTCAGGTTTATCGGGAAGACGGCCTTGCGCGGGCAGGTCGCCCGGATCAGGCACGCCAGCATCACGTCGTCGGGCACAAGCTGTCCCTCGTCGTCGACGAACTGGACCCGCTCCGCTTCCGGGCCCACCACGGCGCCGAAGGCGGCGCCCACGGTCGGGACTATGCGCGCCACCCGGTCAACGCTCTCCCGGAGGTCGGCCCCGGGACCGCTGCTCACGACGTTCGCGTTGGCGAAGCCCTCCATGACGACGGCGCCCACGCCCAGGCGGGAGAAGACCCGGCTGGCAACGAGGCCCGCGACACCGCCGTAGAAGTCCACGACGATCGTGGCGCCGGAAGTCTTCTCGCGGTCGACGACGCGCTCCAGGCGCTCGACGAACTGCTCGACGACGCGGCCGGGGTAGATCAAGTCCCCGATGTCCTCGCCGTGGGCCCTGCGATACTCCTCACGCACGAACGCCTT
>JALZNL010000006.1 GCA_030857715.1 Actinomycetota bacterium
GGAGAAGACGTCGGGAGGAGCGAAATGGCGCAGAGCAAGGTCTGGGACCCGGCATCGAGGAGGCCCCTGGGGAACACGGGCCTCTCCGTCTCGCCGTTGTGCATCGGGTGCGCCCCTCTGGGGGACATGCCGGAGACGTTCGAGTACGGGGTGGACGAGGAACGGGCACTTCGGACCCTGGAGGCGGTCTTCGAGAGCCCCGTAAATTTTCTCGACACCGCCGCCTCGTACGGCGACGGCGAGAGCGAGCGCCGCATCGGCGAGGTGCTGAAGCGGAGGGGCGGGTTGCCGGAGGGCGTCGTGCTCGCCACCAAGGCGGACCGGGATCTGCAAACCGGCGAGTTCTCGGGAGATCAAATGCGCCGCTCCGTCGAGCGCAGCCTGAAGCTTCTCGGTTTGGACCGTCTGCAAATCGTCTACCTGCACGACCCCGAGCACGAGAGCTTCGAGCACATAATGGCACCGGGCGGCCCGGTGGAGGTGCTCTTTGAGTTGAGGGACGAAGGAATCGTCAAGCACCTGGGCGTCGCGGGCGGGCCGATAGAACTCATGATCCGGTACGTCGAGACCAGCCTCTTTGAGGCGGCCATTACCCACAACCGCTACACCCTCCTCGATCGCAGCGCCGAACCGCTCCTCGACGTCGCCGCCGAACGCGGCGTCGCCCTCTCGAACGCCGCCCCCTACGGCAGCGGCATCCTCGCCAAGGGCCCCGACATCTACGCCCGCTACGAGTACCAGGAGGCCCCCGAAGAGATGATCGAGAAGGTCCGGAGGATGCAGGAAGCCTGCCGGGAGCTCGGCGTGCCACTCGCAGCAGCCGCGCTGCAGTTCTCTATGCGAGATCCCCGCATCGTCTCCACTGTCGTCGGCATGAGCCGCCCCGAGCGCGTCGGGCAGACGCTGGAGCTGGCCGCCCAGCCTATCCCGGACGAGTTGTGGGAGAGGCTGGATAGGCTGACATAGAGGACCGTTCCCCTCGCCGGTCGCTGCGGGCTAATCGCGTCGTGGTCTTCTGGAGACGAGGGCAGCCGCGGCGAGCACGGACACGACAGCGCCGGCGGCTATCTTCGCCTGGAGGGAAGATGGTACTCGGGGCCCTCCGGTCTCCGGCAGGGAACCTCGCGCGGCGTTCAGCTCGCCGACGTCGGACCCCGCAAACGACAGCGGCTTCGTGCGCCCACAATAGTCCGTTCCCAGGTAGCCGTCGGAGCGGTAGGCGTACACGAGGTACGTCTCGCCCCTCTCGAAATCTATGCCGCAACTGGGTTCGGGTCCCTGCCCGTAGACGACGACGCTGCCCTCCGATGCACCTTTCCACGCTTCTTCGACCTCGAAGGTTACGGGCCCCAGAAAGGGGTCATCCCCGTCAGGCGGCACCGGCGCCGCTCCCTCGGCCTTCACCACCCTGCCCGAAAAGATCGCAGCCGACTTCTCGAACGATTCCTCCACATCCCGCGTCTCCGCGCAAGAGCAGGCGTAGACCTTGCCAGCCTGTGGACCACCCATCAGCAAGAAGTTGGCGATAAGCACGAAGATCAGGAACCATATCCGTCTCCTCGGCGAAGCCATGCTCCCCCTCAACGCCTCAAAGGCGTGCTCGCTTTAGTAATAGCCCGACGACGCAAACGGTGAAGATCAAGAGCATGCCCGCCGTCAGTAAGATGCCACCGACGGACAGAGGCGCCGGGCCTCCGGTCTCCGCTAGCCGGTCCGCTGGGGGTCCGAGGGCCCGGAGGTCTTCGTCGGCGCTCGCCAGCGATGTCGTCCTGTCGCAGCCTTCCACCCGGAAGCCGTCCTCGTAACGGGAGGCGTACACGAGGTAACGTCCGCCTTTCTCGAAGGGATAAGCGCAACTGTTTCCCGTGTACATCTTGCCCTCTTCGAGCTCGCCGTAGTAGACCGTGTCCTGGCCGTACACCACCGCGGATTCCCCGGAGACGCCCTTCCAGGACTCCCCTACCCGGAACTCTATACCGCCCACCATGGTGCCGTCTTCGGGGGCGGGGTCTTCTAATCCGCCACGCACCATCTCACCCGTAAATATCGCGTCCGAATCCCGGAACCCCTCCGCGACGTCCGGGATCTCGGAGCACGAACAGGCGTACGCCGGCCCGGCATACGGACCGCCAGCGAGAAAGAGGCTCGCCACGAGGACCACGGACAACAGGCCCGCCCGAACGCTATTCGCTGATACCGTCAGACTCACCTCCTCGCCCGCGTACGGTTCTTATACAAACGCCACCGCCCCGCGGTTCCCGTTTATCAGTTCATCAACTGGCCGCCGTTGACCTCTATGATCTCCCCAACCAGGTAGTTCGCGGCCGGAGAGAGGAGAAACGCCACGACCGAGGCGGTTTCCTCCGGCGTGCCTTCGCGGCCTAGCGGAATCGCGTTCTTGAAGTTCTCGCGCACCTCGGGGGGCGTAAAGCGGTCGTGGAAGGGCGTGGTTATGATGCCGGGGGCGACGCCGTTGACGAGGATATTCTCGGAGACGAGCTCCTTCGCCATCGCGCGGGTGAGGGTGCTGACGCCGCCCTTGGCGGTGGCGTAGGCGACGGAGCCCGGACCGCCCCCGTTGCGGGCGGCAACGGAGGTCATGTTGACGATGCGTCCGGCGCCCTGGCGCTTCATCATCGGGAGGACGGCCCGGGAGCAGAGGTAGACGCTCTTGAGGTTGACGTTCATGACGCGGTCCCACAGGTCCTCGGTCATCTCGGCGAGGCCCCGGCGTTCGACGAGGGAGCCCGCGTTGTTGACGAGGACGTCCAGCCGGCCGTAGCGGTCCTCTATCTCTCCGACCATTCGGTCGACCTCGTCGGCGTTGGATACGTCTCCCCCGACGAGCATCGCCTCACCGCCGGAGGAGGAGATGCCCTCGACGACTTTTCTTGCCTCGTCCTCGCTCGCGTTGTAGTGGACGACCACCTTGCGTCCCTCACGGGCGAGCGCCTCGGCCACGGCGCGGCCTATGCCGGTGCTGCTGCCCGTCACCCAGGCGACCTCTTCAGAAAACTCCATGCGTTGTTACCTCCCTGTAATCTCTCCCCTGTAGTATGAACGATCCGGCAGTACAGGGTGTGCCCGCCGGGATGACGACGGAGGAGGAAGCGCGGTGGACCACGTGGATCTCCGGCGGCGACGCGAAGACCGCGACCGGGCGCGCCGGAAGCCCGAAGCCTCGCGGCGAAGCGTCGCACGCGATTCGCTCTTCCTGCTGATAGGCGGTTTCGCCTCGGGTGCTCTTGCCTCGTTCTTCCTCTCGGCTTTCCTCACGGGCTCCCTGGGATACCTCAGCCCGGCCCCTTTCCTCTTTCTGGCCGTGATCTCATTGCTCGTTCTGCTCTGCTACGCGGGCTGGCGTCTCTCGGGACGTGGTGCCGAAACGGTGACGCCGAAGCCAGGCAGCGAGAAGCAACTCCTCATGGCGATCCAGGGCGCGGGCGGCGGCATCACGCCCGTCGAGGCGGCGCTTGAGACCTCGCTGACGGTGGACGAGGCGGAGGAGATCCTGACCCGCTTCGCCGACCGCGGACACCTCGTCGTCCAGAGCCGGGACGGCGCCCTCCTCTACACGCTCCCTGGCAGGCGTTCCACCCCGGGGCCGAGTACGGTCTAGAACATTCCCCAAGGACAAGGGGCCGATACCCGAAGCCCTACGCCTCCTGCGAGGGACCCATCCCTTCCTCGAAGACGCGCAGCACGCCCGAGTCGTCCTCGCCGCCGAAGCCGAGGGACGAGCCCTCCTCGTAGAGGCGATGCGCCACGTCGGAGAGCGGTGTGGCGAAGCCGCGTTCCCCGGCCGCCTCCCGCACCAAGCCCATGTCCTTGACGAAGATGTCCAGCGCGCTCCTGGGCGGCAGGAACTCGCGGTCGAGCATCCGGCGGCCCCTATCCTCGAACATGAACGAGCCGGCCGCGCCGTGGCGAATGGTCTCGTGGACGGCCTTCGGGTCGAGCCCCAGCGCCTCGGCGTAGGCCAGCGCCTCCCCGGCCGCCGCGATGTGGACCCCGCACAGGAGCTGGTTGACGAGCTTGACGGACTGCCCGTCGCCGGCGGCGGGACCGCAATGGACCACGGTAGATCCCATCGCCTCGAGGACCGGACGGAGCCCGTCGAACAGGTCCTCTGGCCCTCCCGCCATGATGAGCAGGTCGCCCCCCTCAGCCCGCGCGACGCCCCCGCTCACCGGCGCGTCCAGAAGCCGCAGCCGCCGTTCGGAGAGGAGCCCGTCCAGCTCCCGGATGGGCTCCGGCCCGACGGTGCTCATGACGACGACGGCGGTGTCCGGGGCGAGCGCTTCGGCGGCCCCGTTCTCGCCGAAGAGGGCGGCCTCGGCCTGCTCCGCGTTCACCACCATCAGGACGAGGGCTTCGGCGCTCTCCGCGGCTTCGCGGGGCGAGCCCGCGCCCTTCGCACCCATCTCTACCAGCGGTCGCGCGTTCTCTTCGCGCACGTCGAAGACGTGCAGGTCGAAGTTGGCGGAGAGGAGGCTCTTCGCCATCGGGGCGCCCATGGCGCCGAGGCCGACGAATGCCAGGTTCTTCATCTAGTCCTCCCTCAGGATCTGTATTACCCTCACCAGCGAGTCCGGCCCGCCGACGTTGCCGGCGAAGATGACGTAGGGCAGGCCGGGAAAGGCGCTGTCTTCCGGCAACACCCAGACCGAGACTATCCCCGGCAGCATCTGCCCCGCCACCTCGGCCCGCCGTACGCCGAGCCCGCGCGTCCCGACGTCGCTCGACGTGATGCCGCCCTTCGCCACCACGAACGCCAGCGGCAGCCCCCTGTCCACCCGCCGCATCACCTCCACCAGCGCGTCCGAGACCGCCCGACCCACCTCGAACCCGGTCTGGCCCGAACCGCCGCCCACCACCTCCCGGCTCGTGTAGACGACGACCTCGGATTCGGCCAGCCCCGCGCCCACCTCCGCGCTCACCCGCCGAAGCTCGCCCTCACGTTCGGCGCCCTCCAGCAACCGCGGCACGGAGAGCTCGACGGCGTATACCCGTTCCAGATCCAACACCCCTTCGAGTTGCCGGGTCGTCAACGCGACGTGCGAGCCGACCAGCACGAGGCCGTGCCCCCGGCGCGGGCGCCTCCGGTAGAGCTCCTCCGGGCTCAAGGGTCCCCTCTCGGCGATACCGCCGCGCACCCGCACGAAAGACGGCCCCGTGCGGTAGAGGAACCTCCTACCGTCCTCCTCGGCGTCGAGCAGGCCAAGGACGAAGACTTCGAGGTCGGCGTTGGACGCGGCGTTCACGACGACGGGCCGGCCGCCGCGTACGCCGGCCAGGATCTCCGATACGCGTTCCGGCCCGCCCTCCCGAATATCCGCGAGGCCGACGCTGACCACTTCGGGGGCCGCGATGCGGCCCGCCGTCTTCTCCTCCACCCAGTCGCGCAGATCCGAAGTGGAGTACCCGAAGCTGGCATCGCGGGCGAACTCCGTCTCCCCCGCGGGGACCAGTCGTTCCCCCTGGCGCACCCAGTGGGTGTCGTCCGCGGTCAGGCGCCCGGCCTCCAGGTAGCAGGGGCAGAGGATCACGCCGTCGATACCCCCTCCGAGCCCCTCCGCGAGCGCGTCAGTCTCAGCCGGAAAGTGGCCGCGCAGGGTCGAGTCGCCGCGGCTCGTCACGACGAAGCCGGTCCCGGCCTGTTCCGCCGCGGCGGCGAGGTTCGACGCGACCTCGCGGTTCATCGCCGCGGCCTCGTCTTCGGGGAAACTCCGGGAGTTGGTGAGGATGTAGAAGGTGGGCGAAGGCTGCTCCAGCGCCCAGCGGAGGTCTTCGACGGACCACGTCGTCAGGACGGGGACGCCGTGGACCGTCTGGGTGCCGGTCGGGTCGTCGTCCAGCACCGCGATCTTGCGCCCCTGCGCGACCACGCGCTCCCGTATCCTCTCCAGCGCGTCCGGGACGCGTAGCTCCGGCGGCTGCAGAGCAAGGTACTCGCGCGCATCCACGGTTCCACTCACACGCGCTCCCGATAGGCCCGCCGGCGAAGACCGAATGCCGCGGTCGTTCCGATGTCGGTTACGGTCCCGGACATCAGTGGTTGTGACGCGGCGTCTCGGAGGCCACGCCGCGGTACTTGAGGGCCATCTCCAGAACTCCTCCTCCGTCGAGCTGGCCCACGTGGTCGCGGTACAGTTCCTGCCAGGGCGTGCGGCTCTCGGGGACGGGCGGTATGCCCTCCTCGCGCCTGCGGCGTTCGATCTCCTCCTCCGCCACCAGCGCGTCACAGCGCCCGGCGTTCAGGTCTATGCGAACGGTGTCCCCGGTCCGCAGCCAGGAGAGCCCACCCCCTGCCGCGCTCTCGGGGGCGGCGTTCAATATGGACGGGCTGTCCGAGGTGCCGGATTGGCGGCCGTCGCCGATGGTGGGGAGGGTGTCTATGCCCCGTTTGAGCAGCCTGTCCGGCGGTTGCATGTTCACGACCTCGGCCGAACCGGGCCAGCCGAGCGGCCCGGCGCCCCGGATCACCAGGATGGTCTTCTCGTCGATGTCCAGATCGGGGTCGTTGATGCGGTGATGGTAGTCGTCCGAACCGTCGAAGACGACCACCCGGCCCTCGAAAACGCCCTCGCCATCCGGGTTGCTGAAGTACCGCCGGCGGAACTCCTCGGAGATGACGCTGGTCTTTATGATGGCGAAGTCGAAGAGGTTCCCCGAGAGCACTTTGAAACCGGCCCGCTCCTGAAGCGGCGCCTCGTGGGAGGAGATCATCTCCCGGTCCCCGCTCTCCCGACCCGCCACGTTCTCCGCCAGCGTCCGCCCCGTGACGGTTGATACGTCGCCGTCGATCTTCCCGGCCCGAATAAGCTCCGACACCACCGCGGGCACGCCCCCGGCCCGATGGAAGCGCTCGCCCAGGTACTCACCGGCAGGCTGCATGTTGACGAGCAGCGGCACTTCGTAGCCCCGCTCCCAGTCCTGCGGCGCAAGCTCCGCGCCGGCGTGGCGGGCCATCGCCATGATGTGCGGCTGGGCGTTGGTCGATCCCCCGATGGCCGTGACGGCCACGATGGCGTTCAGGAACACCTCCCGCGTCAGGATCTTCGACGGCCGCAGATCCTCGTGGGCCATCTCGACGGCGCGCCTTCCCGTCTCGTAGGCCATCTGCCCCCGCTCGCGGTACGGCCCCGGGATGGCCGCGCACCCCGGCAGCGACATCCCGAGCACCTCGGCCACGGCGTTCATCGTGGAGGCCGTACCCATGGTGTTGCAGTGCCCCACCGACGGCGCCGAGGCGAGCGCCGTCTCGTAGAACTGCTCCTCGTCTATCTGGCCCGTGGCCAGGCGACGCCGGCTCTTCCAGATCGCCATCCCAGACCCGACCAACTCCCCCTCGAACCAGCCGTCGAGCATCGGACCACCCGAGAGCACGATCGCGGGTATGTCCACCGTCGAGGCCGCCATGATTGCGGCCGGCGTCGTCTTGTCGCAGCCGGTGGTCAGCACGACGGCGTCTATCGGGTACCCGTAGAGCGTCTCCACGAGCCCGAGGTAGGAGAGGTTCCGGTCCAGCGCGGCGGTCGGGCGGCGGCAGTTCTCGAAGACCGGGTGAACGGGGAACTCCATCGGTATCCCCCCGGCGTCCCGGATACCCTCCTTCACGCGCACCGCGAGGTCCAGGTGGTGCCGGTTGCAAGGCACCAGATCGCTCCCGGTCTGGGAGATCCCGACAACGGGCCGCCCGGAGCGCAACTCGTCGGGTGTGATCCCGTAGTTCATGAACCGCTCCAGGTACAGCGCGGTCTGATCCACCCGGTCCGAACCCTCGAACCAGTCCCGTGACCGGAACCGACGCCCACCCCGAGGGCCGTCTACCATGACAACCCCCAGCCCAACGAACAGACACTTGTCCGTCTATGCCTACTGATGGTGTACCGGTGCCGAGTTTGAACTAGCCTCATCCGCTACTCCTCGCTCTGCATGGGCGGCGTCGCGGTCGAGGTCTTGCCCAGGGCCTGAATCATTGTGGGCACCATCGTGAGCTCCGGGACGTAGGCGCGGGGCGGGAGCGTGGCGAGGAAGAGGCACGCCTGCGCAACGTCTTCCGGTTTGAGGCTGGCCTCGCGGACTTCTTTGGGGGGCGGTTCCGGACGATTGTCCAGTATGGGGGTGTCCACGATGCCGGGCAGGATGGCGGTAAAGCGGACGCCGTTCTGGTGTTCCTCGAAGCCGGCGGCGTGGGCTAGCTCGGTCATGCCGGCCTTGGAGGCCTGGTAGGCGGGGCCCGAGGCATCGGGCCAGGAGCCGGAGACGCTGCTGATGAGGATGGTGAGGCCCCTGGAGGCGCGCAGGTAGGGCAGGGCGGCGCTGACGGCGTAGAAGGCGCCGGAGAGGTTGACGGAGATCATGGCGTCCCAGCTCTCGCCCGTGAGCTGCCCCAGCCGCCGCTCCGGGAAGTTCATCCCCGCCGCCACGACCAGCACGTCTACGCCGTCGGATTCCCCGATTCCTTCGAGGGTGCGGCGGACGGCGGTTTCGTTCGAGATGTCCAGCTCGTGGGCGGTGATGGCGCGGCCTTCGGCGCCCTCCTCGATCGCGCCTTTGCGTCGGGCGGCGGCGTGGACCGTGGCTCCTGAATCCGAGAGCAGGTTGGCGGTGGCGAGGCCGATGCCGCTGCTCGCCCCGATCACGACCGCCGTCTTGCCCGAGAGCGTCGCGTCTTGCATCTAGGCCTCCGATCCCGAAAGGAACACTTTTATCTGCGCCGATGGACCTCCGGCGAGGTCCGCGAAAGCGCCGGGCCCCTCCTCGAGCGCCAGCACCGGCGGCAGCTCCCCGATGCCCGCCTTCCCTTCGACGAGCCACGAGAGCGCCTGCTCGAAGTCCTCGGCGGTGTAGGCGTAGGAGCCCTGGAGGTCGATCTGGCCCCGCACCACCCCGTGGAACCCCAGCGTCGAATCGTCGTCGTGCAGCCCGATAAACACCGCCCGGCCGCCCGGACGCAGAAGGTCGAGCGCCATCCGCCGCGTCACCTCGGCGCCCACGGCGTCTATGACGAGGTCGGCGCCGAGCCCTCCGGTGGCGCTTTCGAGGGCCTGCCCAACCTCCTCCCCGGTAGCGTAGGCGGCCGTCGCGCCGAGGGCGAGCGCCTGTTCACGCCGCCCTTCGTGGGGCTCGACGGCATGGACTTCGGGAGCGCCGTCCAGCACGGCGGCCTGCAGGCACATCAGGCCGATGGTGCCGGCCCCGATCACCACTGCTTGCTCGACCGGGTGGCCGCCCGCCGTCCCGAGCCTGGCGGCGTGAACACCGTTTGCGAGCGGTTCGGCCAGGGCCCCGGTGCGGGCGTCCACGCCCTCAGGCAACGGGTAGACGTTCGCGGCCGGGGCCAGGGTGTACTCTGCGAAGCCGCCCGGCGAGTGGATGCCCACGAGCCTCCGGTTCGGGCAGAGGTTCGTGAGCCCGGCCCGGCAGAGGGTGCAGGTACCGTCCGAGGAGAGGGGGTTCACCGCCACCGTCCGGCCGAGGAGGCCTTCGTCCACCCCATCCCCGACCTCCGTGACGGTGCCGGCAAACTCGTGGCCCATCACCAGGGGCGGGGTGCGGTTGCCCATCCTGCCGAGGTAGCCCTCGATCTCCGACCCGCAGATGCCGGTCGCGGTCGGGCGGACGACGACCATCCCCGGCCCCACCTCGGGGGCAGCCACCTCCTCCACGGACATCTCTTCCGGGCCGTGCCAGACGATCCCTCTCATGCTCCCACCTCTCCATCGCGAGCCATGCCCACATTATTCTACGTTCGCCGCGTTCGCGCACGCCTCAGCGCGGCACGAGCGCCACCGCCCGCACCGGCGAACCGGACCCGCCCTTTATCTTTAGCGGAAAGGCCAGGAACAGGCAGAACGGCGGCAGCCGGTCCAGGTTCTTCAAGTTCTCGACGACGTAGACCTCGTTGCCGAGCAGCGCGTGGTGCGCCGGGTTCTCCAGGGAGCCGGCCGCGTCCACCGCCAGCGTGTCGCACCCGACGAGCGCGACGCCTTTCCCGACCAGGTACTCCGCGGCTTCGCCCGAGAGACCGGGCCAGTCCTCCAGGAAGCGACGTCCCCCCGGCCCGGTCGTCCAGCGTTCGTCCCAGCCGTAGCGGACGAGGACCCGGTCTCCCCGCTCGATGGGTCCGTGTTCGTCCTCCCACATCTGGACGCGGTCCACGCCGAGCAGGTCGTCCGGGCCGAGAGTCGTGGCGTCTATCGTCGCGGCGCGTCCGGCGAGGCGCTCTAACGGGATCTCGTCCGTACCGTAGTGGGCCGGGCCTTCGGGGACGAAGTGGAGCGGGGCGTCCATGTGGGTGCCGGTGTGCTCGCTGATGGTGAGGCCGTGGTGCGTCGCCACGTCGCCAAGTTCCTGCGACTCGTAGAGGACGCTGGAGAAGCGGGCGTGGGTCGGCCAGGCGGGAATGCCCTCCTCCAGGGTGTGGGAGAGGTCTATCCAGTCGTGACCGTCGAACGGCGAGGAGGAGGTCACGTTACTCCTGGGCCAGGGTTGCGGTCTCCCGGATCATGGAGATAGGGATGAGCGCCAGGAGGCAGATGGCGGCGATAAAGACGTAGTGGACGGTGAAGCCGAAGTTCTGGATGAGGATTCCGGCGACCGGGGCGGCCACGAGGCCCGAGAGGCCGAGGCCTATCCCGATCATCAGCCCAAGGCCCGAGGAGGCGCCTTCGGGGACCGCGTCTAAGATGGAGGCGTACATCACGGGGAAGGGCGAGTTGCGGAAGACGCCCCAGCCGATCAGGATGATCCAGGCAAGCGTCCCGCTGCTGATAAAGATCATCGTCAGCACGGTCGCGGCCCAGCCGACGGCGAGGATGCTCAGGGAGAACTTGCGGCCCTTGTAGTCCGAGACGGTGCCCCAGAAGATCTGCCCGATCCAACCCGTTATGCCGGACGCGCCGGAGATGGTCACCGCCGCGGCGAGCGAGAGGCCGGCCTCGCGAGTGAGCTGGACCGTCAGGAAGGCGACCACGCCGGCCTCGGCCCACAGGAAGAGGAAGTTGGCGATCACGGAGAGCCTCACGTTGCGTTCGGCGAGCGCCAGCCGGACCGCCCGCCACGCCGCCGGAAGCGGCCTCTCCCTCTGCTCTTCGTCCAGCTCCTCCTCCGTGAGCGATGGGGTCATGCCGTTCTCGATGATCCAGGCGTTCACCCGGCGGAGGTTCTCCCGCCGGGCAAGCACTATCAGCAGGACCACTATGGGCAGGGCTATGAGCGGTATGAACAGGAAGGCCTCGCGCCAGGTGTAGGCGGCGACGACCGCGCCGATGAGCAGCGTCCCGACGAACTGTCCGATGGGGAAGCCGGTGTGGTGCGTCCCCACCGCGAACCCGCGGTTCTCCTTCTGCCACCACTCCCCGACCATCGCCACGTTGACCGGCTCCATGCCGCCCGTGCCGATGCCCATGACCACCCGCAAGACCTGGAGCTGGCCCAGCGTCTGGGAGAAGGCCGTGAGCACGGACGAGACCACGACGATCGCCACGGCCACCGCCCAGCCCCACGCCCTTGCCCAAAGAGTCGCCGAAGATCCCGAGTACCAGGCCGCCGACGGCCGTGCCGGCGAAGCTCAGGCCTATGAGAAAGCCGCCCGCGCTCTCGCTCAGGTCGAACTCGGTCAAGATACCGGGCAGAACTGCCGGCAGTATCGCGCGGTCTATCGAGTTGATGAGGATGGCCCCCGTCGTCACCACCAGCATCAGCCAGGAGACCGGATGCCCCCGCGGGACGTACTTGCGCGCCGCCAGCCCCCCGCCGTCCGAACCGTTCGCCACGAAACCCCTCCTCTCCACGCCTCCGCGACCCTTCGGCCTGTTCCGTCCCCGACCGACGGGGTCCCCTCGCCCACCGGCTAACAACTATACTGATCGCGCGATCCCGCGGCAATCGCCCCGAACGGGCGCCGACGCCGCGTCGGGCGGAGCACGACTCGGGGCATCTTGCGGCTGCTAGGACACCGGAGGTTCCGGGTTCACGGCCCGCCATCCCGCGTCTTCCGGCGGATCGAAGGGGTCCGCGCCCGCGAGGACGTCGAGGATGCCGCGGGCGGCGTCCACCGCCATTCGCCGCATCGCCTGCCCGGTGAGGGCCGCCGCGTGCGGGGTGAGGACCACGTTATCGGCGGAGAAGAGCGGGTGGTCTTCCGGCGGGGGCTCCGTCTCGTACACGTCGATGCCGGCGCCGGCGAGACGTCCGGAGCGCAGTGCGTCCGCGAGGGCGCTCTCGTCTACGACCCCGCCGCGGGAGGTCTGGATCAAGACGGCGCCGGGCCGCATCGAGGCCAGTTCTTCGCGGCCGAGCAGCCCCCGCGTCTCCTCCGAGAGCGGGACGTGGACCGTTACGAGATCGCATGCGCCGAGAAGGTCGGTGAGATCCTCCACCGGTTCGGCGCCCCTCTCCCGTATCTGTCCGGGTGAGAGCCGGGGGTCATAGCAGAGGACGCGCATGCCGAAGCCGCCGGCGGCGATGCGGGCGACCTCCGCCCCGATGCGCCCGAGGCCGACGATCCCGAGGGTGGTCCCGAACAGCTCGCGCCCCACGAGCCGGTCACGGGCGGCGAAGCGGCCGTCGCGGACGGAGCGGTCGGCCGGGAGCAGGTTGCGGTTCGCGGCCAACGCCAGGGCGAAGACGTGCTCGGCGACGGAGCGCAGGTTGGCGCGGGGCGTGATGAGGACCGGGACCCCCCGCCGCGCCGCGGCCACCACGTCCACGTTGTCCACCCCGACCCCGTGGCGCGAGATCACCCGCAGCTCACGGGCCCGCTCCAGGTCCCCCGCGACCAGCTTCGCCGTGCGCAGAAGCACCGCGTGCACGCCCGGCAGCGCCTCTCCCATCTCGGCAGAGCCAGGCGCGGCCCCCGAGACGACCTCCGCCTTTGCCCGAAGCATGGTCAGGGCTTCCTCGTGAACCGGTCCGTCGACGTACACCCGCCAGGTCATGCGCCCCCTTACCGTCTCGTTCCCGCTACAGGGTACACCGGGCTCCCTGCTCGCGCGGGGTCGAAGGGACACGCTGTCCTGACGGGCAGTGGTAGCGTGGCGGCGGGCGCACCGAACACGCTCAAGGGGGAGGATCTCACCGTAGAAGAGGGAGTCCGCACCGGGCTGATGCGGGATTTCTTGCGACCGGACGGCACCCTCGGAGGGGCGACATCAGGCCGGTATGCAGCCCAAACCCTCCGCCGGGGCTTCGATGCCATCCACGAGAAGTAACCCGGGGGGATGCTACTTTGCTGTGTAGCGATCCGGGTCCTGGAAGACGTCTATAACGCAGCTTCCGGCCTCCAGGCGGGCCGAGTGCTCGGAGCCCGCGGGTATGTCGTAGGTCTCGCCGGGTCCGTAGGTTCCCGCCTCGCCGTCGACCGTCAGGTGGAGGACTCCGGACACGACGATGCCCCACTGGGCGCCGTGTGAGTGCGGGGGCACCTCGAACTCTTCCTCGGCGCGAAAGAAGACCGTCTGGCCGTGGGGGCCGGCTATCATGCGTCCTTCCAGGCCCTCGAAGGGGGTATCGACCTGGGGGAGGCCCTGGATCCAATCTGCGTAGGGGTTCATCGGTGCTCCTTTCCCGGGAGTTCGTGTCGTTTGCGCCGCTGGCGCGGGCGTCATTATAGAAGAACAATCATCTTCGGCGGCAGGAGAGTTCAAGACCTTGTTTTCCATGCTTCCGAAGCACAGTAAGATACCAGTGTGAAGTTGGTTGCCGCGATAAAGCTTCTTCCCACCGATGAGCAAGCGCGGGTGCTCGAAGACACACTAAAGGTCACTAACCGAGCGGCGAATACGATCAGCGAAATAGCTTGGCAGAGAAAGTCTTTTGGGCAATACAAGCTACACAAGCTGACCTACTACGAGATAAAGGACGAATTTCAACTGACCGCCCAGGTGGTCGTTCGCACCATCGCCAAAGTGGCAGACGCTTATAAGTTGGACAAGAAGACAAAGCGAACCTTTAAGTCACTCGGAGCTGTAGCCTACGATGATCGCATCCTCCGTTTTCACGAAGACGCGGTTTCTATCTGGACAGTCGCCGGGCGGCAGCACATTTCTTTTGTCTGCGCTGGACGTTTCCGTGAGGCATTGAAATGTCGCAGAGGCCAGAGTGATCTCGTATTCAAGGGCGGTAAATGGTACCTGTTTATCACCGTGAACGTTGAGGAGCCCTCCCTCATCGAGCCGGAGGATTGGCTGGGTATAGACCTTGGGATAAAGAACATAGCGGCAGACTCTGATGGCGAATCGTATTGTGGCAAGCAGCTCAAAGGCTTGAGACATCGCTACGCTCGCATCAGGTCGCGACTCCAGACGAAGGGGACCAAGAGCGCGAAGCGGCTTCTCAAGAAGCGCCGTAGCAAAGAACGGCGCATGGCCCGCGACATCAACCACCAGGTCAGCAAAAAGATCGTCCGCAAGGCTCAAGGCACAAAGCGCGGCATCTCCCTCGAAGATCTCACGGGGATCAGAGCGCGGGTTACGGTTAAGAAGTCTCAGCGGCGGACGGTACATTCCTGGAGCTTTGGTCAGCTCAGGCAATTCGTCGAGTACAAAGCGAAGTTTGTCGGGATTCCGGTACTTTTGGTTGATCCTCGCAATACTTCCAGGACCTGTCCGAACTGCGGTCATGTCGACAAACGCAACCGGCCCGCGCAGGACAGTTTTTCTTGCGTATCGTGCTCTTTCGCTGGAGACGCCGATACCGTCGCTGCGGAGAACATCCGCAGGGCTGCAGTCAACCAGCCGGACGTGGTGTGTGGGAACCTTCCACATAACCACGAGCTGACTACTTTGAGTGTCAGCAGTTGACTATACTGGCCGCTCTAATCATTGACGGAGCAGATCGGGGGGTGCCATGGAACGTCTCGCGGGCAAGAGGACGATAATTACCGGCGCGGGGAGCGGGATCGGCCGGGCCATAGCCCTCCGCCTCGCCTCCGAGGGCGCCAGCATCGTCCTCGCCGACGTGGACGAGGAGGCGGCCGAAAGCGTCGCCAACGAGATAGACGGCGAGACCCTCGTCCACAAGACCGACGTGACGCGGGACGGTGACGTCGAGACGCTCGTCGGCTTGGCGGTCTCCGAATGGGGCGGCCTCGACGTGATGGTCAACAACGCGGGCGTGGGCGTGGCCGGGACGGCCGTTACCACCACGGAAGAAGAGTACGAGCGCGTGATGGACGTCTGCGTGCGGGGCACCTTCCTCGGGATGAGGCACGCGATCCCGGCCATGGCAGAGTCCGGCGGGGGCTCCGTCATAAACATGTCGTCCGTGGCGGCGCTCGTCGGGCTCGTGGACCGGGCCGTCTACTCGGCGGCCAAGGGGGCCATCCTCGCCATGACCCGGGCGTCGGCCATCGACCATATCGGCGAGGGCGTCAGGGTCAACTGCATCGCGCCCGGCACGGTGGACACGCCCTGGGTCGCGCGCATAACGAGCGGCTACGACGACCCTGAAG
>JALZNL010000206.1 GCA_030857715.1 Actinomycetota bacterium
CGGGGCGACGGAGAGCGGCGGCACGGCCATCGGCATCCTGCCGGACGAAGACCGGGGCCGGGCAAACGGATATTTGTCCCATTCCGTTGCCACGGGGACGGGTCAGGCGCGGAACCTGGCGGTGGTATGTTCGGGGGCCGTGGTCGTCGCCGTCGGCGGGGAGTACGGGACGCTCTCGGAGGTGGGGTTGGCGCTAAAGGTCGGGCGGCCGGTGGTGTCGCTGGGGAGCTGGGACCTCGGGGATCATGTCACCGTCGCGGGTACGCCGCCGGAGGCGGTGGAAGCGGCGTTCGGGTTGCTTGGTGTGTAGAATTTCGCGGGATTGGTCAGGAGATCCGGAGGTCATATGGCTGAGAACGGGCGCGTGGCGCTGGTGAGCGGGGGCAACAGGGGGATTGGGCTCGAGGTCTGCCGCCGGCTCGCGGAAGAGGGGCTGACCGTGATCCTCGGCTCCCGCGACGAGGAGAGGGGACGAGAGGCGGCGGAAGGGCTTCCCGGCGAAGTGGTGGTCAGACAGCTCGACGTGGCCGACGCCGGCAGCGTAGAGAAGCTGGCGGCCTCCATAGAGAACGATTTCGGGCGCCTGGACGCGCTCGTGAACAACGCCGGCATCTCCAACGACGACGGCCAGGGCGGGGCTGAGGCCGACCTCGAACGCGTGAAGGAGGCGCTGGAGGCGAACCTCTTCGGCGCGTGGCGGCTGTGTGAGGCTGCGATACCGCACATGAGGCGGGAGGGTTACGGCAGGATCGTCAACGTCTCGACAGGTCTCGCGGCGCTTGAGGACATGGGCGGCGGCTCGCCGGGGTACCGGATCTCCAAGACCTCGCTCAACGCCCTCACCCGCATCCTGGCCTCCGAACTGCGGGGCGCTGGCATCCTCGTGAACGCGGTCGACCCCGGCTGGGTCGCAACCGATATGGGCGGCGCGAACGCCAACCGCACGGTCGAGGAGGGCGCCGACGGCGTCGTCTGGGCGGCCACGCTGCCCAACAACGGCCCGACCGGCGGCTTCTTCAGGGACCGGCGCCACGTCTCCTGGTGAGGGAGCTTTTAGCCGTTAGCTTCTCGATCCGACAGGCGGGTGATTGGGGACTCTCGTAGCCCGGTGCCGGGCCCCCCGTTGGTCGCGCCGGCTTTGGCCTAAACACACCCTATCGAACGACGGATTCAGATGTTCCACCGGGGGTCTCCACGTATCCCGAGACTTTTCCGAAGCGGACAGCTAACCGTTTCGGTGCCGGGGTCATTTGCTTACGTGCCGCTCGAATACTTCGACGGCCCGCGCAACGCCGTCCTCGGTGGCTACTTTGGAGCTCAGGAGCTTGCATCGCCGGTGTATTCCGGGATCAGTGGCCGCTTGCAGGATGGCGCTGGAGAGCTTTTCGGCGGTGAGTTTTTCGTGGGGGATGGGGGCGGGGCCGGCGCCCAGGGCGTGCACCCGCCAGCCCCAGAACTCCTGGTCGGGTACGAGGGGGACAACCACGGAAGGTGTGCCCGCTCTCAGGGCCTCGGCCGTCGTTCCGGCGCCGCCATGGTGAACGGCGACCGAGACCCTCGGAAAGAGCCAGTCGTAGGGCACGCCGCCGGAGATCCGGACGACGTTCTCCGGCAGGCCGGCGTCCGTACCGCCGTGGTCCGAGACCAGGATGCCCCTCAGCCCCGCCCGTCTGAGCGCCTTCGCCGTGAGCGAGACGATGCGCCCGGCCTCCGAAGCGCGGGTCAGGCCCATGCTCCCGAGGCCGAGCGCCACCGGAGGCTCCCCGGCTTCGATGAAGCGGCGCAGCTTCTCCGGTGGGCGCCACCCCTCTTCGCGGTCGAGAAACCAGTAGCCGGTCGCGTGCATCCAGCCTTCGCGTCTCCCGTCCGTGGGCAGGACGTGCGGGCTCCAGCCGAGCAGGAAGGGCCGCCTCTGCCGGTGTATCTCCCCGAGCGGACCCCTCAGGCGGGACATCGGGGCGAGGCCGGCCTCCCTGCGGGCCTGCGCCACGAGGGGCTCGACGATGCGCCAGTAGAGTTGTTCCGTCGCCGGGTGGCTCAGGCGGTTGTAGAGGCCGCCGGGGAGGGAGAGGGGACGCCCGAGCACCGCGCTCGGAAAGCCGCCGTCGCGGACGAAGAGCGGCGTCAGGACGCCCCCGACCGACGGTAGCCCCAGGTGCTCCGCCGCCATGAAGCCTGCGAACCCGAGCGGGGTGTAGAGGACGGCGGCGGCGTCCGCGCAGGCCGCGAGGCAGTCGCGCAGGCCCTGGCCCACGTGGGGCCGCAGGAGCGGTCGGAAGCGCCTGGCGTACTTCAGGGGGTTGCGGCCCGCGGCCACCAGCGCCTCCACGAGCCGGTCCGGGTCGGGTCCGGCCACCGGGTAAAACGTCAGGCCGCGCCTCTCGGCCATCGATCTATACGGCTCCCAACTTGCGAGGGTGACCTCGTGGCCCGCCTCCTTCAGGCCCAGGCCGAGGGCTACGCAGGGCTGGACGTCTCCCCTGGAGCCGGCCGCTGTTATGACGATCTTCAAGCCCTACGCCGTCTCTCGCAGGCGCAGCGAGAGGACGAAGACGGCGAGGCCCGCCAGGATCACGAGCCCGAGCGCGGTCCTCAGCCCGGTGAGCTCGGCCAGGCCGCCCACGGCCGGGGTCGCCAGCAGGCCCCCGCCGAATGAGGAGGCGGTCACCACGGAGACCGCCGCACCCGCCCTGCCGGGCACGAGGTCGCCTGCGGCCGAGTACGCCAGGGGCGCCATACCCGAGATCGCGAGCCCCACCAGCAAGAACCCGCCGATAACGAGCGCCGGTAGCGTGGTGGCGAGGGCGAGAGTCATCCCCGCCGCCGCGAGACCGCCCGCCAGGACGAGGGTTCTCCGGTTGCCGAAGCGACCCACGATCAGCGCCGTGCCGAGCCTGCCCAGGGCCATGGCTCCGAAAAAAAGCGCCACCCCCGAGCCGCCGAGCAACGCTCCCATTCCGAGGGAGTCGCGCAGGTAGATGCCGGACCAGAACTGCATCTCCCGCTCCGAAGCCAGCGCCAGGGTCGCGATCGCGGCGATGAGCAGGAGCGGCCCGCTCCGATAGAGGTCCCAATGCCATGTTCTACTTTCGCGATCCACACCTTCGGCGCGCTTATCGTCCGTACCGCCATCGCGATGCGGAAAAGGGAACGCGGCGATCGCCGCGACGACGGCTGTCAGAGGCACGAGCAGCGCCAGGTAGACGAGCCGGTAGTCTACGCCCGCGGAGAGTAGCGCCCCCGCGCCCACGGCGCCGGACATCGCCCCTGCGGCGTACAGGGCGTGCAGAAAGGACATGAAACGCCGCCCCGAGAGCCGCTCCAGGTCCACGGCCACGGCGTTGATCCCCACGTCGTAGAGCCCCCCGGCGGGGGAGAAGAGGACCAGCACCGCGACGAGTGCCCAGAAGCTCTCGACGAGTGCGAGGCCTGAGATCTCCAACCCGAGAACGCACGCGACGGTTATGAGGAATGCCTTGCGGCCGAACCGATCCACGGTCCACCCCAGCGTTGTCATCGCCGCCAGCGAGGCCCCGGCCCCCGCGAAGAGCGCCACCCCGAGCGGACCGGGGGAGAGGCCTATGGCCCGGCTCAGGTCGGCCAGCAGCACGGCCGAACAGCCGGCCCAGAGCCCGAAGACCCCGAAGGCCGACGCCGCGACCGCCAGCATCCTTCCGACGCCCGAAGCCCCCGTCCACGCTCTCTGCAGCGAATCCCTCCCTCCGTGCCGTTCCCGCCCTCGATGCTACAGGAACCGGCGCCGGACGGCCGGGCACTTGACGGGCGGATGCCGGGTTGTGCGGGTCTCGGGTGAAATGGGGACGGGCTGCGGCCTTCGGACCTACCCGGTTTTCGGGACGTTACTTTTCTAGCCTGGCGGCCATCTCCAGCAGGGCGGTCGAGATGGTCCTCAGGTCGGCCTCGTTCTCCGGTGAGGCGAGGTAGCGGTCGAGCGGTTGGCTACGGATGCCGCGCGCGGCGAACTGCTCGCGCAGGTCCGAGATCTCCGCCTGGTAATCCGCGAGGTAGAGCCTCCGGGTCTCGACGTCGTGGAGGGTGACGCGCCGGTGAGGGTACTCGTGGTCCTTGATGACAGCGTCGTTCCGGGGCCTGCAGGCCCCGCGCCGGCGGACAAGGTCCACAAGAGCCTCGGACCGGACCCGCGCCATGTTCCTCAAGCCCGGCCGGGTCATCTTGTGACGCCGACGCCCGAACGGGCGCAGGTACGAGCGGCGCGTGCCGACGACGGAGGAAGTTCTGCTGCTCTTGATCGGCGTCTTGACCATGGCTTTTAGCGTACCAACCCGGTGCTTGCTTCGGGTTAAACGCCGTCGGGGACCCCGCTAAACGTTGTTAAGGATGAGCGTCCAAACCGCCGGAGGACTTGCCGACCGGTAACGATCCCGTGAAGTATCGTTAATCCCCCGCCGACACGCCGTGCTCTCCCCCTGGTCTTCCCCGTGGGCGTTCAGGCTCTCAGGGCCTCCCTTTCGGCAAACCGGCCGTTCTTCCGGTCTGGAACTAGCCGGACGGGTGATGTGCGTTTTGGAGCGTGGGGATACAGTATCGGCATGGATAGATCGGATCAGGAGAGAGACATGGATAGCAGAGAGACTCTGGCCGCGTTGTCTGAGGGTATGGCGGACGCGGTCACGAACGCCGGTCGGTCGGTCGTGCGGGTGCACGGCAGGAGGCGCCACCCGGGGAGCGGCGTGGTCTACGCCGAAGACCTGGTGCTGACGGCGGGGCACGTGCTCGAGCGCGAGGAAGACCTCTCCGTCGATACGGCGGACGGGCGGACGCTGGCGGCCCGGTTCGTCGGCAGGGACCACTCGACGGACCTCGCGGTGCTGCGGGTCGAGGGCCTGGGCGTCGAGGCGGCCACGCCGGCTGTTGGGGAGGCGAGGGTGGGGGAGATCTCGCTCGCCGTCGCGAGCCCCGGCCGCGGCGAGGGGCCGCGGGCTACTTTCGGCATCGTGAGCTCGGTCGGCGGGCCGATACGGACGCGGCGGGGGCCGAGGCTTGAGAGGTATATCCAGACCGACGCCTCGCCCTACCCGGGGCTCTCGGGTGGCCCGCTGGTGGACGTGGACGGAGACGTCGTCGGGATCATGGTTGCCGGCTGGGGGCGCGGGGCGGCGTTCGCGGTCCCGGCCGACCTCGCCTGGCGCGTAGCCGGGACGTTGCAGGAGCGGGGCACCGTGAAGCGGGGTTACCTCGGCATCCTGAGCCAGCCGGTGCGCCTGCCCGACGGGGAGAGGACCAATCC
>JALZNL010000207.1 GCA_030857715.1 Actinomycetota bacterium
GGCGGGAGGTCGGCCTGCGCGGCGTGCTCGGCATGGCCCTCGTTCCGGCGGGTCTTGCGGCTTACGCGGCCTATTTGTGGGCGCGGTTCGGGGACCCGCTGGTCTTCGCGCGGCAGCAGGGGGATTACTGGAACCGCGAGGTGTCGGGACCGCTGGCGACGCTCGGCGACGCCTGGACGGCCGCCGGGGTCGGGATGGAGTACGTCCTGGACCCGGCAACGCTCTTTCTCGGGACCGACGCCACGCCCGCGCTGGAGGCTTCGAACGTGCTGAACCTGGGGTTCCTGGCGTTCTTTCTCGTCGTGGCGCTCGCGGGGCTCTTCGTGCTGCCGCCAGGGCTCTCGGCCTACGCCGCCCTCCTCGTGCTGCTGCCGGTGCTTACGCCCTCGCCCCGGTTCCCGCTGATGAGCCTGCCGCGCTTCGTGCTCGGGGCGTTTCCGGTCTTTCTCGTTCTGGGATATCTTCTATCGCGGTCCAAGTGGACGCTCGCGACCTGGCTCGTGATCTCGGGTAGTACTGGGATGATGTTGACGGCGTTGTTCGTCACCTGGCGGTGGGTGGCTTGAGAGCCTTGAGCTTTCAGCCATCAGCCTCTTGTTGGCGTGTTCCTATCTGCTGGTGCGGCCTTCTGTTACGAGCAGGATGATGAGGAGCAGCTCGACGACCTTGTCCGTGTAACCGATGGTGGTGCTGGCCCCGCCGGTTATGACGAGCCAGAGGACGATGGTCAGGGCCGTGTACCCGACGAGGACCCACCTTGCGATGTTCCGGTATGGGGTCAGCTGAGGGATGGGCAGGTAGAGGGCGGCGAGGAGCGCGAGGTAGCCGAGGCCGTTGAGGACGAAGGGCGGGAGGCCGGAGGAGAGTCCCAGGTAAAGGTGGACCATCGCCGTCACCACCGTCAGGACGATGATGCCGAGCCTGAACGTCAGGGATGAAGAGGTCGTCGCGGTCATGGAGGGTCTCCTTTCTTGCTCACGTTTTCTTCGGGGCTCCCGCGGGCTCTTGCGCGATGTGCTCTCCCTGCAGGGACAAAGCCACGGCCGGCAGGGCGAGGGCCGCGAGGATCGCACCGACAAAGTACGGCGCCGGGACGCCGATCTCGTCGAAGGCCGCCCCGGCCATGAGCGGGCCGGAGATGAGGGCGAGGCTCAGTACGGCCTGGACGCCCCCCATGAGCCGGCCCTGCTCCTCGTCTGGCGCCCGCCGCGAGAGGAGCGTCGTCAGGGCCGGTATGGCGAGCCCCGCCCCGACCGCCAGTGCGCCAAGGACCGGGTAGAGCATCCACCCCGAGGTCGAGGCACCGACGAGCGCGAGGCACAGCGCCGTCGTGATGAGCCCACCGAGGGCCAGAACCGGCTCGCCGAAACGCTTCTGCATCCTACCGACGAGCAGGCCCTGGGTCAGCACGGCGCACCCGCCCACGAAGGCGAAGAGGAAGGCGTTCTCGGAAGCCCCCCAGCCGAACCGGGCGCCGGAGAAGAGGGGGAAGTTGGTCAGGAGGCCGGCGAAAGCCAGGTTGAGGAACAGGACGGCGAGGAGGAGGGGGCCCGTGCCCCCCATCCGGAGCGTCCGGACGAGCCCGGAGAAGGGGTCGAGGCGGAGGAGCGGCGCGCGGAAGCGGCGCCCTTCGGGCAGGGACTCCGGCAGGACGAAGAGGCCGAAGGCGGCGTTCGCAAGCGCCAGGCCGGAGGCGGCGAGGGCTGGGGCCTGGAGGGAGTGGAGGCTGAGGAAGCCGCCGAGGAGGGGGCCCGCCATCAGCCCGAGCCCGAAGGCCGCTCCGATAAGGCCAAGGCCCCTGGCCCGGTCCTCCGGCTGGGTGCTGTCCGCGATGAAAGCCTGGGCCGTGGCCTGGGTGCCGCCCGCCGCGCCCGCGAGCGCGACGGCCGCGACGACGAAGATGAGGGTCTCGGCGAGGCCGAGCAACCCGTAGGCGAGTGAGGCCCCGAGCAGGCAGGCCACGAGCACCGGGCGGCGGCCGACGCGGTCGGAGAGGCCGGCGAGGAAGGGGCCGCCGAAGAACTGCGCCGCGGCGTAGAGGGAGCCTAAAGTGCCGACCAGGAGCGCCCCGTTCGCGAGGCCCCCGGCGTAGAAAGGCAGGAGCGGAACGACGAGACCGTAGCCGAGCATGTCCACGAAGACCGTCACGAAGAGGAAGGCGGTCGCGGATGGGCGGTTCATCGCCGGCGCAGCCCGGCGTGTTCGATCAGGCGCCGCGCTTCTTCGACGGTCCTGCGGCTCACCGGGCCCTCTTCGTCAGCGCGGAGGGGCGGGCCGAACTCGACGCGGGTCGTCACGTCCCTCAGGGCTGGCACGAGCATCTGGAGGGTGGCAGAGAGCCATTGGCGGTCGTGGGGGTCGCTGCGGACGAGGGCGAGGGGGTTGCGGAGGGCGGCGCGTGAGATCACGCCGCTCACGACCGCCGGCACGACGGTCAGCCCCGGGACGAGCCGGGCGAAGAGGTCCACGCTCCCCGACCATGCCCCGAGCGCCGCAGCGGCGCCGGGCAGCACTGCCGGATCCGGTTCAATCCTGCCGCCGGGGAAGGTGATGACCGCCCCGCCGTCCCGGAGGTGGCGGGCCGCGGCCCTGACCGCCTTCGACCCTCCGTTGGGGTTGTCTGGGGCCAGGATCAGGGCCTTCGAGGTGTTCGGGAGCGCGGAGAGGAAGGGCCGCTCCGCGGCGATAACCCGCAGATCCTCCCTCGGCATGGCGGCGAAGAGGGCGACGGCGTCGGCGAGACCAGGGTGGTTGGAGACGACGAGCAGCGGGCCCTCGCGCGGTACACCCGCCGCCCCTTTCACCACGACCTCGCGGGCCATCTGTTCCAGCGCCCAGGAACCGCCCGCGGGGAGCCCGGCCTCGCCCACGATGTCGTCGTAGGTCGCTACCTGGTCCGCGAGACGCCGGGCCGGAACGGACGAGAGGAGTTGCAGGAGGGACCGGATCGCGCCTGGTCCCAGCCCGCCGAGCCCGAACGCGGAGATCACATCCTCCGCGCAGACCCGCGCGAGGACCTCGACCCGTTCTCCTCTCTCCGGGGACGTGGTGCGGGCTGGGACCGCGACCGGAAGCGTGTGCGTGTTCTCCAGAACGGTCCTCCTCGTGGCGCCCGTTGGCAACGGAAGTATGTACGCCGCGGCACCGGGGATCATCACGCAAACGGGCTATCTTTGCCGGGGCGCTCTCAAAGGTAAGTACGCAAGGATGGCCCCGACGGTTCGGGGCCCACAGCGGAGCTCACAAGAACCGACCCGCATCGTCGCCGAGGGCCGAGTCGGAGACAACGGTATCTTCCTGAAGCCTGAAATCTGATGCCTGTAGCCCGGCTTTCGGGGGATAGATCCCCGAAAGCCGCCATCAGGGCCTGCGACGCAGGATCTCGACGGCCGAGCCGTCGAGTACGGTGTCGCCGAGCCTGACGTTGGGCTTCTTCACCTTTACCCGCACGACTTCCACGAGGGGGTGCTCTTCGAGGGTCGCGTTGGCTATGCGCTCGGCCACGGTCTCCGTGAGGCCGGCGGGTTCCCCCTCGACGACTTGTTTGGCGAGGCGGTGGACTTCGCCGTAGTCCACGGTCTTTGCCAGATCGTCGGAGAGGCCGGCGGGCCTGAGGTCCAGGCGGAGCTCCACGTCCACGACGAAGGGCTGCCCGAGCTCGCGCTCGGCGGGCAGGATGCCGTGGCGGCCGTGGAAGACCATGCCTTCGAGGATGATGCGGTCGCGCGCGTCTCCGTCCATCAGGTCCAGTATAGGGCCGAGTGGCGTCCCCGTGCCAGCCGGGTCCCGGTGGCCCGTGCTAACCTTCCCGGTGGTGGAGCGAGAGGAGAGACGCATCGTGCGGCCGACGGTCACCGTAAGCTACGCCCAGACGCTCGACGGGCGCCTGGCGACGCTGGACGGGAGGTCGCAGTGGATCAGCGCCCCCGACTCCCTCTGCTTCTCCCACGAACTGCGCGCCACACACGCCGCCGTCATGGTCGGCGCCGGGACGGTCGCCCGGGACGACCCGCGCCTCACCGTCCGCCTCGCGCCGGGCGAGAGCCCCCTGCGGGTGGTCGTGGACAGCTCCCTGCGCACCCCGATGGACGCAGCCGTCCTGGCCAACGGCGCGGCCAGCGGCACGGTCCTCGCCGTCAACGGCCGCGCCCCCGAGGACCGCTGCCGGGAGGCCGAATCGCTCGGCGCGACGGTCCTGCGGCTGCCCTCCGAAGCGGGAGGGGGCGTGGACCTCCGCGCGCTTGGCCGGAGCCTCCACGACATCGGTGTCGGCTCCGTGATGGTCGAGGGAGGGGCCGCCCTCATAACCGCCCTCCTGCGCGAGAGGTTGGTGGACCGCCTGGCGGTCTGCATAGCGCCCAAGATCCTCGGCGCCGGCATCGAGGCCGTGGGCGACCTCGGCATCCGCGACCTCGCGGAGTCCATCGCGCTGGCCGACGCCGCCTTCACGCCGCGCGGCGGCGACCTGCTCCTGACCGCGCGCGTCGAGTACCCGAAGGGCCGCGATGCCGTCAGCCGCGCCGGGTAACCCGCGGGCCCTCTGGTTCGCCGGGAGGCGCCACGCCGAGCTCGGGCCCGGGGATGCGCCGGCCCCCGGTCCCGGCGAGGTGCGCGTCCGGACGATCCTCTCCGCCGTCAGCCATGGCACGGAGATGCTCGTCTACAGGGGCGAGGCGCCGGAGGACCTGCCGCTCGACCTTCCGACCTTCGCCGGGGGCTTCTCGTTCCCGATCAAGCACGGCTACGCCTCCGCCGGCCGCGTCCTGGACACGGGGCCGGACGTCGAAGGCCTCTCGCCCGGCGACCTCGTCTTTGTCCACCACCCGCACCAGGACGCCTTTACCGTTCCGGCCGATCTCCCCGTCCGCTTACCGCGCAACCTCGACCCCCTCCGCGCCGTCTTCTTCGCCAACGCGGAGACGGCCCTGAACGTCGTCCACGATACCCCGGCGCGCCTCGGGGAGACCGCCCTGGTCTTCGGGCAGGGCGTGGTGGGGCTCCTGGTGACGCGCCTGCTCAAGATGTCCGGCGTCTCCGTACTCGCCGTCGAGCCCGTACCCAGACGCCGGGAGCTCGCCCTGAAGATGGGCGCCGACGCCGCGTTCGGGCCGGGCGACGGCCTGGGGGAACGCGTCCTGGCGGCGACGGACGGGCGTGGAGTGGACGTCGCGGTGGAGGCGAGCGGGTCCGGCGCGGCGCTGGCCGAGGCCGTGGGGTGCGTGGCGGTCGAAGGAACGGTCGTCGCGGCGTCCTGGTACGGGACGAAGCC
>JALZNL010000208.1 GCA_030857715.1 Actinomycetota bacterium
CTTGAAGGCCTCGAGCGCGGCCTCGCCGTCGCCCGCCACCTGGATCTGGAACCCCTCCCGCTCCAGGGCGTGGGTGAGCATCTTCTGGAGCGACGGCTCGTCGTCCACCAGAAGTATCTTGCGCGTAACGCCCTGTAAGTCCTGCACCATCGCCAGCTACGACCTTCTACGAGACGACCTGAACCGCCGCGCGGTCGCCCCGATTTTAGCATGATAAGCGCGTTTCGAGGCATCAGGCTTCAGGGGTGCCGGTCGATGCCCGGCGTTCGTTACCCGGAACCCTTCTCTCGAATCAACGCTTACGCAGACCACTGTCAGCACCATGGTGACCAGCCTCGACGACGATCACCGCACGAACCCCGGCTCCCGAAGCCTGCGATCAGACGCCAAATTTCGGACGACGGCACCGATCCCAGCCCTCAAAACCTGAAAGCCTCCGAAGGAGGCGACCTGAAACCTCTTTCAGGCGAGCGGGACCTCGGGCTCCCCTACGGCCTCGACGACCCTCTCTGCCGCCCTGACCAGGTCCCCGGTTTCCCCCAGCCGCACGGCCTCCACCACCCCGGACCGCCGCCTGAGGTAAGCCGCCACGATCCGCGCCTCGTTGGAACCGTTCTTGCCGGCGGGGGGCACGTCCTCCTCCCGCCCCAGCGCCTCCTCGGCGAACCGCGTCAGACCCGCCGTATCCCCCGCCTCGAAGCCGCGGTGCGAGACAAGACGCCCCTCCGAGAGCACGAAGACCTCGATGACGCCCGGCTCGGTGGAGGGCGCGACGACGGCCTGGGCGCCTTCCCCGCTCACCACCGAGCGCGCGAGGCGCACCCGCTCTATGCCCGCTATGAGGTCCCGCAGGCGCGCCGCAGCCTCGAACTCCAGCGCCTGCGCCAGCCGTTTCCGCTCCCGCACGAGGGCGTGCAGGTGCTCCTCGCCGCCCTCGCCCCGCAGGAGCGCCACGATCTCTTCCACGACCTCGCGGCAGTACTCCTCCTCGCCCATCCCGGCGCAGGGAGCGCAGCGGCCCATCTGGCCGTAGAAGCAGGCCTCGCCCTCCCCGGAGCAGCGTTTTAGGGGGAAGATCCTGCCCAGAGCCTCCATGCACGTGTCGAGCATACCGGCGCTCCGGTAAGGGCCGAGGTGCACGATGCCGTCTTCTGGCGCGTTCTCCGTCACCCTGACCGGCATCGGATACGGCTCGTTGGTGTCGAGCTTTATGAACCAGCTCGCCTTGTCGTCGCGGCCGACGGTATTGTAGCGGGGCAGGAGGCGTTTGATCTCCCGCGCCTCCAGGATGAGCGCGTGCAGCTCGCTCTCGGTCTCCTTGACCCGCACCTCGGCGACCTCCTCGACGAGCCGCCCGACCTTCCGCCGCCCATCCCCCCCGTTGAAGTACGTCCGGACCCGCGCCCTCAAGTCCTTCGCCTTGCCGACGTAGAGCACACCGCCGCTCTTGTCCACGAAGTAGTAGACGCCCGGCGTGTTCGGAACGTGCTCCGCGAGGTGTTGTTTCTGCGGCTTGATCCTGCCCTTCCCGCCCCGGATCGTCGCCGCCTCCCCGACGCTCCTCACCCCCGCCGAACGCAGGAGCTTTAAGAGCCTCTGAAACACCTCCGCGGTCGCCGAGGCGTCGGCGAGCGCCCTGTGGTTCGGGGCCTGCCTCACACCGAAATGGTTCACGAGCGCGCTCAGGCGGTAGCGCCCGAGCCCCGGCACGAGGCAGCGGGCGAGCTTCAGGGTGTCGAGGGAGGGGTTCGGCAGGGGCGTCCCACCGCGCGCCGCCGCGACGAACGAGCAGTCGAACTGGACGTTGTGGCCCACGACGACACAGCCCTCGACGAACTCCTCGAAGTGGGGCATTACCTCCGCGACGGGCGGGGCGTCGGCGACCATGCGGTCTGTGATGCCGGTCAGGCGGACGACGAAGGGGTCTATCTTGCGCCCGGGGTTCACCAGGGTGGAGAACTCGTCCACCACCTGGCCGCGCACCAGCTTCAGGGCGCCGATCTCCGTGATCCCACCGCCCTTGCCGGCCGAAGCCCCCGTGGTCTCTACGTCGAAGATCACGTACGGCGCGTCCTCAAGCGCCAGCGCCGCCACGTCCACGGTCCTCAAGACCTCGTCCTCCCAGGCGAACCGCGGGTCATCCTCGACGAGCTTCTCGACGAGGCCCCTGGCGTCGCCGTTGGCGTCCGGCACGGAGAGAAAGCCGGCGCAGACCTCCTCGGAGCCGACGGGCTCACGGTCCTTTACGAAGCCGTAGAGGCTAATGGACCCGGACCTCCGGGCGGGCGACGCCACTCGCCGCGGCGGCGATGGTCCTGGCTTGCGCCTCCGTGATGCCGGGTATGGAGACGAGGTTCTCGTAGGTGTACTCGTCGTCGAGCAGGCCGCTGGCGAGTACCCTGGCGCGCGTCTTCATCCCCACGCCCGGCATCTTCGTGGTGTGGAAGAGCTTGCCGCGCTGGATGCGTAAAGAGCCAACCCCGGCGAGCCTCTCGCCGTCCACCAGGACGCGCTTTAGCGTGTCGGCGAAGAGCTCTATCTGCTCCGGATAGAAGACGCCCCGGCCCATGAGGGACGGCGTCATCGGGAGCGGGCGCAGGAGGTTGGCGTTCCGGACGGTCGTGTGACCCGGCGGCTCCCCGGGGCCGAGCGGGTCCGGGTCCCCGAGCCTGCGCGCCCGCTCGGCGTGCTCCCAGACCTGCTCCTCGAGGTCCCCCGTAAGGTCGAGCTCGGTCTGTACCGGCGCCCCTCGGAAGCGGTCGTTGCGGTTGGCCGCGTGCAGGAAGCGGCGCCCGCTCCTCTCGTTCTCGTGGAACTCGACGACGGCCCTGGCCCGCTTCTCGCCCATGCCCGGCACGCGGGCCAGGGTCTTGAAGTCTCCCCTCCCAAGCAGGTGCCCCAGCTCGTCCGGCTCCATCGCCTCGGCGGCCTTCGCGGCGGCGCGTTTGTCCACGCCGCGCACGAGCTCCAGCATCCCCTGGACGCCCGTCGGGCAGACGCCGCGCCTGAGGTGGTTGATCTTGCGCACCGCCGTAAAAGCGTTGTGGTGCTCCCAGTGCCAGACGTACTCCCGCACCCGCTCGACCGCCGCCGAATCTTCCGGCACGAACTCGATGGTCACCCCGTTCCCGACGTACCGGCCGTGGGCCCCCGGCATGTGCTCCGCCGGGAACATCACCTGCACCTTGACCGAGGGCGAGTAGAAGGAGAAGCTCACGGGAACGCCCGGCGCCACCTCCTTGAGCAGCCTCCTGCGGAACACGTTGTCTTCGAGATCCGAGTCAAACATGGGGACCGTATTCTACCACCGGACCTCGATTCTCCGGGCTGAATCTAGGCTTCAGGTTGCAGGTTTCAGGCATCAGGTCCGCGACACGCCACGTTGGTGCGTGTGGCGTCGGCGGGTAGCGAAAGTCATTGGCACCGTTGCGGCACTCCGGCTTCTCACACCCCGAAAATGTATTCCCTGAAGCCTGTAGCCTGATACCTGAAGCCTCAAAGGAAGCCTCAAACCAGCTTCCCTTCCCGCAGGACTATCGCCTCGACCGGCTCGCCGGCCCGGACGCCTTCGGACTCGGGGCCGATGAGGGCCAGGGCGTCGGCTTTTGTCAGGGAGCTCACGAGGCCGGAGCCCTGGGCGCCGACGGACCGGGCGAGCCAGCCCTTCTCCGTCCTCTCTAAGCCAACCCTCATGGCGTGCATCCGGCCGAACTTGTTGACGACATCCTCCTCGAAGTAGACCTGTATGCGCGGTCTTTTCGTGTCTTCGCGGCCTGTCATGCCCATGAGGGCGGGGCGGACGAAGAGGTCGAAGCAGACCATCGCGGAGACCGGGTTGCCGGGAAGGCCGAAGAAACGGGTCTCGTCGCGTTTGCCGTAGAAGAGCGGTTTTCCGGGCTTGAACTTTACGCCCCAGAAGACCTGCTCCACGCCGAGTTCGAGCAGCGTGCTCTTGACGAGGTCCTTCTCCCCCACCGAGACCCCGCCGCTCGTCACTACCACGTCCGCCGTTTCGAGCGCTTCTTCTATGGCGGCGCGCAGCGTCTCGGCGTCATCGGAAGCGGCGTAGAGGCGGCTGGCCTCGGCGCCGGCCTCGCGGGACTGGGCAACGATGGCGTAGGAGTTGGAGTCGAAGATCTCTCCGGGAGCTAGCTCGCGCGTCCCCGGCTCGACGAGCTCTGTCCCCGTCGAGAGCACGACGACCTTGGGCCTACGGTAGACCGGCAGCGTCCCGTAGCCCTGCGTGGCCGCCAGCGCGATCTCGGGCGCCCCGACCTCCGTCCCAGCGCGCAAGATCGTGTTCCCTTTCCGGGTATCCTGGCCCGCCTCCCGGATATTCTGTCCCTCTGAGGCGGCCTTCTTCAGCTCGAAACTCTCGCCCCACCCGGAGGTGTTCTCGACCATCACGACCGCGTCTGCGCCCTCGGGGATGACGCCGCCGGTGAAGATCTTGATGGCCTCGCCTTCTCCAACGCTCTTCTCCGCCGGACGACCCGCCGGCGCCTCGTCCACGACCCGGAACGTCCGTCCTGCCTCGGCATCAACGGTCCTCACAGCGTAACCGTCCACGGCGCTGTTATCGAACGGCGGCGAATCGACCGTAGCCTGCAGGTCTTCGGCTAACGCCAGGCCGCGCGCCTCACCGAGCGGCGTCTCCTCTACGGGCAGTAGACGGGTATTGTCGAGGACCAGCCTCTCGGCGTCGGGGTACTCGATAAGCTTCTCGAAAAGTTGCACGCTCTACCTCTTCCCTGCCGGTTCAAGTCTTCCCCGCGGATACGCTACCATACCCGGAGAACTTGCCGGGTCTGTACAGGTCTATTCCGCGCTGGCGGTCAGGACGAGCCCAGGAGCTTACAGCCTGCGAGTTGCCACCTCTAACCTGCCCACCGATTACCCTTACGTGAATTACAGCGCTGACATAGGAACTGAATGTTGTCTACTATGCTAGTTCCACCCCGCGAATAGGGAGTGATGTGATCGTATACGAGATTGCTAGTCGAGCCACAGTGCCGACAACGCCCGCTGTCGCGTGTCGCTACGGCAATCTTGACACTCTGTGGTATGTAGCGGGAATGATTGCCGCCTGGGGCAACGCGACCCAAAGTTATCCCACGGTAGTTATCTATAACCCAGCCAACAGCATACGCGATGGCCAACAATACTAGAGACACAAGGGCCACCGGGACAGCAGCCTCAAGGCTACTGAGAACCCAGACTGCGCCGCTTATTATTGCACCCACTAGAAA
>JALZNL010000007.1 GCA_030857715.1 Actinomycetota bacterium
GTTCTACGCCGTCCTCAACCTCTTCACGGCCTCGATGCTCGGCCTGGTGCTGGCGCCAAACTTTATCCAGCTCTACATCTTCTGGGAGTTGGTGGGCGTCTGCTCTTACCTTCTGGTCGGCCACTGGTTCGAGAAGGCTTCGGCCCGCGACGCGGCGCAGAAGGCTTTTCTGGTAACGAGGGTCGGGGACGCGGCGCTGTTCGTCGGGATCATCATCTTCTGGTCCACTACCGGCTCGGTCGGCTTCGAGGACATCTCCCAGGCCGCCCAGGCCGGCTTTATCGGCGGATCGCTGTTCACGGCGGCGGTGGTGCTGGTCTTTGTCGGCGCTATTGGCAAGAGCGCGCAGTTCCCGCTGCACGTCTGGTTGCCGGACGCGATGGAGGGGCCCACGCCGGTCTCGGCGCTCATCCACGCGGCGACGATGGTCGCGGCGGGCGTCTACCTCGTCGCGCGCACCTACGATATTTTCGTGCAGAGCCCGGACGCGATGCTCGTCGTGGCGTACATCGGCGGGTTCACGGCCTTGATGGCCGGGACGATGGCGCTGGTGAAGAAGGACATCAAGCGTGTGATCGCGTACTCGACCGTCTCCCAGCTCGGGTACATGATGCTTGGCCTGGGGATCGGCTCCTACACCGCCGGCGTCTTCCATCTCTACAACCACGCCTTCTTCAAGGCGCTCCTGTTCCTGTGCGCGGGCAGCATCATCTACGCGATGGACTCGTACAACATGTTCGAGATGGGGGGATTGAGGCGGCGGATGCCCCTCACGTTCTTGGCTATGGTGCTGGCGGGCCTCTCGCTCTCGGGCATCTTCCCGTTCGCCGGGTTCTGGTCCAAGGATGCCATCGTGGCGTCGGCCTACGAGGAGCACCTTTACGTGCTCTTCGGGATGGCGCTCCTGACGGTGTTCCTGACGGCGTTGTACATCTTCCGGGCTATCTTCGTGGCCTTCCTGGGTGAGCCCCGGACGGAGGCGGCACGCGGCGCCGTCGAGTCGCCGGGGATCATGACGGGGCCTATGCTGATCCTCGCCTTCCTCGCGGTCGTGAGCGGCTGGGTCGGCATCCCGGAGAGCTTCGGACTCCCCATCCGGGACTACTTCGCCGGGTTCGTGGCCCCGAGCGAGTTCGCGACGCAGACCCTCGATCTCGAAGAGCACTCCTTCAGCTTCGTGCTGGGCGGGATCTCCGTCCTGGTGGCCCTGCTCGGGATAGGCGTCGCCTACGCGCTCTACGTCCAGAAGCCGGAGCGGGCCGGGGCATTGGCGCGGAGGTTCGCGCCGGTCCATACGTTCCTGGACAAGGGCTGGTACTTCGACGATCTCTACGGGGCGACGTTCGTGCGATTTGCCAGGTGGCTCGGGCGGGCGACTGACGGGTTCGACCGGAACGTGCTCGGAGGCCTCGTCGGCGGCGTCGGGCGCGGGGCGATGCGTACGGGGGGTCTGTTGCAGCGGCTCCAGAGCGGCGGGGTGCAGAACTACGCGCTCTTTATCCTGCTCGCCGTGCTCGTCATCGGCATTATCGTGGGGGCGCAGTACGCGGTGATGGTGGTTGCCCTCATCGTGGTGATAACCATAGCCGCCTTCGCCGTGGGGGTGCGACTGTGATCACGACCGTCACCATCTTTATCCCCCTGCTCGGCGCCATCGTGATGCTGCTCCTTCCTGAAGAAGAGAGGATCCTGCGCTACGCGGCCCTCGGCATCGCGGCGGTGCCGCTGTTGCTCACGCTCTATGTGTACTTCGCGTTTGGGAGCGACCTCGGGGCGGCGGCGCTCACGCAGGACTTTACGTGGATCCAGTCGCTCGACATGGGCTACCGGGTTGGTCTCGACGGCCTCGGCTTCGGGATGTTCTTCCTGACGGCCCTGCTCACGCTTATTGCCGTGGTCGCCTCCTTCGACGTGCGGGAGAACCTCAAGCAGTACTTCGCGATCCTGTTCGTCGCCGAGGTCGGGATGCTCGGGGTGTTCGCCTCAGAAGACCTGATCCTGTTCTACATCTTCTTCGAGATCACGCTGATCCCGATGTACCTTTTGGTCGGTATCTGGGGTGACGAGAACCGTCGGCAGGCGGCCATAAAGTTCTTTGTCTACACCTTTCTCGGCTCCACGGTCATGCTGGCCGGCTTTCTCGCCTTCGGCATCCTCGCCGGCACCTACGCGATGGAATCCCTGACGGCGGGCGGAGGCCTCGGGCGCACGGCCCAGATCGCCGTTGCGGCGCCCATCCTGTTCGGCCTGCTGGTCAAGGTGCCCGCGGTACCGCTGCACGGGTGGCTGCTCGACGTGTACGTCTCCAGCCCGATCTCGACGAACGTCGTGCTCTCGGGCATCCTGCCGAAGCTCGGAACCTACGGCCTGATCAAGGTGGCGATACCCCTCCTGCCGGAGGGCGTCCAACCCTTCCTGCCGTACCTGGCGGCCTTCGGGGCCATCAACATCATCTACGGCGCGTTCGTGGCCTTTTTGCAGCCTGACCTGAAGGCGCTGGTCGCCTACTCGTCTATCGGTACTTTGGGATTCATCCTGCTCGGCGCGGCTTCGGGCAACGCGGTCGGCTTGAACGGGGCGGTGTTGCAGCAGGTTACGCACGGGTTGTACTCGGCGCTGCTGTTCGTGCTGGTCGGCGTGATCGCGACGAGGACGGGGACGCGCAAGATCCGGGAGCTCGGCGGCCTCGCCGCCAGGATGCCCTGGGCCGGCGGCCTGCTGGCGCTGGGCGCCATGGCCGCGATGGGCCTGCCCGGTCTCGCGGTTTTCGTCTCTGAGTTTATGAGCATCATGGGCGGGTACGACGCCTTCCCCGTTCAGGGTATTTTGGCGGCTTTGGGCATCGTGCTCTCGGCGATGTACCTGCTTTACATGCTGGCGCGGGTGGTCTTCGGACCCATCGAGAGGCCAGCCTATGAGACCATCGAGGATGCGGGGCCGATGGAGATGGCGGCGGCGGTGCCGCTCGCGGTGCTGCTGGTGCTGTTCGGCGTCTTCCCGGCGCTCCTGATCAGCGTCCAGCGGCCAGGGGTCGAGGCGGTCTTGAGCGCGATAGGGGGAAGCTAGTGGCGGTTACCGGACAGGCCATCATAGCACTCCTCCCTGAGCTGATAGCGCTCGGGTTCGCGATCCTGGTCCTCCTCGTCGGGGTCTTCTTCGAGCGTAGCGTGGGCCTCGTGGCAGGACTCGCCGCCGTCGGCGCCCTCGCCGTCTTCGGGAGCGCCGCCGGCCTGCTCGCGGCAGGGTTCTCCGGCGAGTTCTTCGGCGGCGGGTACGTGGTGGACAACTTCGCGCTGTACTTCAAGCTCATCGTATCGGGGAGCGCCTTCTTCGCGGTGCTCGCGGCGGCGCGGTGGTCCTGGGGCACAGGGGACGCGCCGGAGTACCTGACCCTGATCCTGTCGGTGGTCCTTGGCTCCATCCTGCTTGTCTCCATGCGGGACCTCTTCGGGATCTTCCTCGCGATAGAGTTGGCGACGATCCCTTCTTACGCGATGGTCGCGTTCGACCGGCGGCGACGGGAGAGTGCGGAGGGGGGGATGAAGTACCTGATCACGGGCGTCGTCGCCTCCTCGGTGTTGCTCTACGGCATCGTCCTGATCTACGGCGTCTCCGGCTCCGCCGAACTGCCGGCCGTAGCCGAGACGTTCTCCGGCAACCTTACCCCTGTCGCCCTGCTCGGCCTCGTGCTGCTCCTCTCTGGTTTCGCCTTCAAGGTCTCGGCCGCACCGTTCCACTTCTGGACGCCGGATGCCTACCAGGGCGCCCCGACGAGCGCCGCCGCGTTCCTCTCTGTCGCCCCGAAGGCCGCCACGTTCGCGGTACTGCTGCGGATACTCCTGGAGGGGATGCCGGAGGCGACGCCGACGTGGACGGCGGTGATGGCGTTTCTGGCTATTCTCACGATGTTCGTCGGGAACCTGGCCGCCCTGCGCCAGCGCAACGTGCGCCGGATGCTGGCGTACAGCTCGGTGGCCCACTCGGGGTACATCCTGGCGGCGTTCGCGGCGTTGCAGGGGCAGGGGGTTGAGCGCGCGGTGGAGGCGGTCCTGATCTACTCCGCCGCATACGCGGTCATGAACATGGGGGCGTTTCTCGTCATCGACCTCGTCGGGGAAGACGGCAAGAGCTTTAACGGCCTCTTCCGTTCGCGGCCGGCGCTCGCGGCGAGCATGGGCGTGTTTATGGCCTCGCTGGTCGGTATTCCGCCGTTCAGCGGGTTCTGGGGCAAGGCTTGGATCATTTTCTCGGGGGCGGAGTCGGGTTCGGTGTTGGTCTACGTGGTGGTCGGCGCGCTCGTCGTCAACAGTGTGCTCTCGGTGCCTTACTACTTCGGGATCATCCGCAACATGTTCTTCGAGAAGCCGGCGATGGACGCGGTCGAACCGTCCGGGGGCGGCGCGCTGAAGTTCTCCGTCTACGTTCTGGCGCTGCTGACGGCACTGTTCTTCCTCCTGATCGTCCCGATCTCCGCCATCGCCGGCGGCTCGGGGCTGGGCTAGGCCCGGACTGCACGTAAGGGTCGGGCTTGCGGTGTGGCCCGTGATCCGCGTCTGCTGTAAGCTCGGGGGTATATGAAAGCAGTGGTTCTGGTAGGTGGGCAAGGGACCCGGCTGCGGCCGATCACCTTCGACATCCCCAAGGCGCTGGTGCCGCTGCGCAACCGGCCGTTCATGGGCTACATGCTGGACTTCTTGCGCCGCGGAGGGCTCGACGGGGCCGTGCTCTCGCTTGGATACTTGCCCGACCCGATCCAGGCCTACCTCGCCGGGTGGGACGGGCTTCGGCAGTTCTCGGTGGACTACGCGGTCGAGGAGCGCGCGCTCGGGACGGCCGGCGGCATCAAGAACGCCGAGGAGTACCTCGACGGCGACACCTTCGTCGTAGTCAACGGGGACGTGCTGACGGGGATGGACCTGGCCGAGGCCATAAAGATCCACAAGGCCAGCGACGCGCTCGCCACGATCACGCTGACGAGCGTGGAGGACCCGACGGCCTACGGCCTCGTCGAGGTGGACCACGAGATGGTCGTCAAGCGGTTCCTGGAGAAGCCGGCCGCCGACGAGGTGACCACGAACCTCGTAAACGCCGGCGTCTACGTCCTCGAACCCGAGGTGCTCGGCATGATCCCGGCCGGCCACGAGGTCTCCATAGAGCGCGAGATCTTCCCCGAGCTCCAGGCGAGGGGCCGCCTGCGGGCCCACGTCTCAAGCTCCTACTGGCGCGACATCGGCACCCCGCGCAGCTACCTTGCCGCCTCCCACGACGTGCTCTCGGGCGCGGTCGGCACGGACCGCGAGGGCTTCGAGTACGTGGACGTGGACCCCTCCGTCCGGACCGGCAAGAACGTCAAGCTCCTTCCGCCGCTCTCGGTGGCCGAGGGCTGCGAGCTGGACAACCTCGCCACCATCGGCGGCCGGTCCTCCCTCGGCCGGGGCTGCCGCGTCGGACGCGGCGCCGTCGTCGAGGGCAGCATCATGCTGGACGGGGCGCGCGTCGAGGCGGGGGCCGTGGTGCGCGGCTCCATCATCGGAAGGAACGCGCGCGTGGGCGAGGGCGCCATCGTCCGCGGCCTCTCCGTGCTGGGCGCTAGTTGCGTCGTGGGCGAGGGCAACGTCCTGGATCAGGGCATCAGGGTCAACCCCGGCGTCGTCCTTCCCCCGCGCAGCCTGAGGTTCTAGCCGCCCGCCACTGGTGGGCCGGGGCTCTCGCGAGGAGAAGGCATCAGGTTTCAGGCTACAGGCATTAGGGGTGCGATACGCGGCTTGGAGCCCGACATCGCCACCATAACTAGCCCGAAAGAGCAGCATGCCCGCGGCATCCTCGCTCTACAACACCTCAAAACCTGAAGCCCGAAACCTGATGCCTGAAGCCTTATGAAAGCCGCTGTCAGGCGGTTGCCTTGCCCTGCAGGTCAGCCTCGATACGTTCCAGGCTGCGTCCTTTCGTCTCCGCCACGCGGGAGCGGACGAAGAGGAGGGCGGCGAACGCGACGACGGCGTAGGACAGGAAGACGACCCCCGCGCCTACAGTAGCCAACAGAATCGGGAAGCTCTGGGAGACGGCGAAGTTGGCGCCCCAGTGCAGGAAGATGGCGGCTCCCATCGCGGTGCCCCGTATCCTCAGGGGCAGTATCTCCGGCAGCATTACCCACACCGTGGGTCCCCAACTGACCGCGAAGGAGCCGATAAAGGCCGCCAGGCAGGCCAGCGTGATGAGCGCCAGCGGGTCCGTCGGGTTTTGGGGCGCGGGCAAGAGCAGCGAGGAGACTCCCAGGACGACGAGGCTCGCGATCATGCCAACCAGGCCGACCACTAGCAGCGGGACGCGGCCCGTACGGTCGATCAGGCGTATCGCCACCAGGGTCATGACCACGTTGAGCAGGCCGATCGCGACGTTGGCGTAGGTCGCCGCCTGGTCCCCGAAACCGGCCTCCGTGAGGGTGGTGGGGGCGTAGTAGATGATGGTGTTGATGCCGATGATCTGCTGGAAGACGGCGAGGCCGACGGCTACTATGAGGGCCGGCCTGACCCACGGGGCGGTCAGCTCGCGCAGGCCGCCCTCCTCGTCGCGCTCTACCTCTTTGATCTCCTGGATCTCACGCTCGACCGACTCCTCGTCGCGGGTCTGGCGCAGCACGTCGCGCGCCTCGTCGTCCCTGCCTCTGCTCACCAGCCACCGCGGGGTCTCCGGCATGAAGTACATGCCGATGAGGAGCACGAGAGAAGGGATAACGGCGAGCCCCAACATCGTGCGCCAGGCTTCGGAGGCGGCGAGCAGCGCGTTGACGATGTAAGCGACGAGGATGCCAACAACTATCATGAGCTGGTTGAGTGAGGAGACTGCACCCCTTATCTCCGTCGGCGCCACCTCCGAGAGGTACAGGGGAACTATCAGGGCCGCAGCCCCTACCGCGAGCCCGAGGACGATCCGGAACAGCACGAGCACCCCTACGTTCGGGGCCAACGCCGCCCCGATGGCGCCCACGGAGAAAACGACGGCGGCGATTATGATGATCCGACGCCTCCCCAGCCTGTCCGAGAGCGGGCCGGCGACCCCGGCTCCGGCCATCGCCCCAAGCAACAGCGAGCTGACCACGAGCCCCTGGTAGAAGGCATTGAGGCCGAGGTCCGCCTTGATGAACAGGATGGCCCCGGAGATAACCCCGGTATCGTAGCCGAAGAGCAAACCACCCAGGGCCCCGAAGAAGTACACCAGAGCGTTCGAGCTACTACCGGATGAGCTGTGAGACCCCTGTGACATCCTGTCCCTTTCTCGCAAATAGGCATCCTATCCCAATGTCGCGCAGTATACGCGCCAGCGGAACGCCGGGATACGCTCCGATCTACCCGCCACTCGCACCTTCGCTCTTGCCCGACCCCTGCCCTTTGAGCTTTGGGCCTCGCCGACCGATAACCTGTGCCAGAGGACCGTCCTCTTTCTGGAGGCATCGTTGTACGAACCCTACCTGGCCGCGTTGGCGGATCTCTTTTACCCGCAGTGGTGCGTCTCTTGCAACCGGCGGGCCAGCGACGTTTTGTGCCGTCCGTGCTTCGAGTCCTTGCCGTGGACGGGAAGTCCAACGTGCGAACGCTGCGGCGTTCCGACAGCGTTCGACACCCCGGCCTGCGGCGCGTGCAAGAACGTGGACTTCTCCTTCGAAACCGCCCGCGCCCCTCTACGCTACGAGGGCGTTGGAAAAGAGATCGTGCACGCCCTCAAGTACCGTGGGTACACGGCCGTCGTCGAGAAGCTCGCCGCCCCGCTGTTGGCGGAAGTGGTGGTCGGCGGGTTCGACGCGGTCGTGCCGGTGCCGTTGCACAAGGCCCGGCTCAGGCAGCGCGGCTTCAATCAGGCCGCGTTGCTGGCGAGGGGGCTCGCGCGCCGGATGAACTCACCCGTTTCGGATACACTACAAGTCGTGCGGATCACCCGGGATCAGGTCGAGCTCTCGGCCGCGGAGAGGCGCCGAAACGTAGCCGGCGCCTTCTCGGCCGGAGCACGCACGCGGGGCAGACTCCTGCTCGTCGACGACGTCTTCACCACCGGCGCCACCACGAACGCCTGCGCCGCGGCACTACTCCGCGCCGGCGCCGCCGAAGTACACGCCGTGACGCTGTGCAGGACGGTATGAGGGAGCACGCTGCCCTACGGGCAGCTTGTCAGCACGCTACGCCCTGTCGGGCTCCGCTTTCAGCGCGGCGCTGCGCGCCTTTCAGCCAAAACCGTGCCGGTCGTGGACTGGGGCGTTTGACGGACCGTCATTGGCGAAGCCCCGTAGGGACGGGTTTCAAACCCGCCCGCGCCCGAGGAACGACAGACGCGGCCAGATCCCATCCGAGCGGCGGAAGGCTGATAGCGAGGGCCGAAGGCCCGAAGCGTGCTGAAAGCGGAAGCCGAAGGCTGGAGCGTGCTGAAAGCCTGCGAAGCAGGCGTGCTGCGACGACCGAAGGAAGGAGCAACCACATGGACGTGCTGGTCAAGGGGCGGAACATCCTCGTGACGCCGGCGTTGGAGCGGTACGCGCTGGAGAAAGTGGAGCGGGTGAGCAAGTTCTTCGACTCGGAGAGGAGCGACTCGCGGGCCGAGGTTGAGTTGATCCACTCGCGCAACCGCTCCGTGGTGGATGCGGAGGTCGCCGAGGCTACGCTGTTCATCAACGGAACAGTGCTCAAGGCCAAGGAGGCCTCGGAGGACATGTACGCCTCCATAGACAAGATGGCGGACAAGCTGGAGCGGCAGGTCCGGCGGTACCGGGGACGCCAGATCGACCGCTGGCAGGGCCAGGACAAGAACGCCCCGGCGGCGCCGGAAGAGACCGTGGTTGTGGAGGGCGAGGAAGACATCGAGGCGCGGATAGTGAGGACCAAGCAGTTCCAGATGAAGCCGATGGGGGCCGAGGAGGCCGTGCTCCAGATGGACTTGCTCGACCACGACTTCTACGTCTTCACGAGCGCCGAGAGTGGGGACATCAACGTGGTCTACCGGCGCCGTGACGGCAACTACGGTCTCATAGAGCCCGCAAAATAGGGCTCCATGCCTTAAACTATTGCGCGGAACGGTCCCCTTAAGTGGTGGGCTGGCGCATACTGGTTCTGATCTAGGTTGGTGTTCCCAAGTGGCTAATCTGCTGACGAAAATTTTGAGGATGGGCGAGGGCCGCAAGGTCAAGGTCCTCCAGCAACGCGTGGGGTCCGTGACGGCCCTCGAACCCGAGATCGAGAAGCTCTCCGACGACGGGCTGCGGGCAAAGACCGACGAGTTCCGCGGGCGCCTGCGGGATGGCGAGACCCTCGACGGCATCCTGCCCGAGGTCTTCGCCGTCGTGCGGGAAGCGTCCAGGCGTACTTTAGGCATGCGCCCCTTCGACGTGCAGATCATGGGCGGCATAGCCTTGCACGAGGGTAAGATCTCCGAGATGAAGACCGGCGAGGGCAAGACGCTCGCCGCCACCATGCCCGTCTACCTGAACGCCCTGGGCGGCAAGGGCGCCCACGTCGTCACCGTCAACGACTACCTGGCCCGCCGCGACGCGGAATGGATGGGCGAGGTCTACTCCTTCCTCGGCCTCACGGTCGGCCTCGTCCAGGAGGGGTTGAGCTTCGACGAGCGCAAAGAGGCGTATGCCGCGGACATCACCTACGGTACTAACGCCCAGTTCGGCTTCGACTACCTCAGGGACAACATCGCCACCTCAACCAACCAGCTCGTCCAGCGCGAGCTCAACTACGCCATCGTGGACGAGGTGGACTCTATACTCATAGACGAGGCGAGGACCCCGCTCATCATTAGCGGGATGCCCGAGAGCGCCGCGGACATCTACTACCGTTTCGCCGCCATCATGCCGCGCCTCAAGCCCGGCGAGGACTACGAGGTGGACGAGAAGAAGCGCCAGGCCGCCCCGAGCGAGAGCGGGGTCGAGAAGGTCGAGAACTCTTTAGGCGTCGAGAACCTCTACGACGACGTTAACACGAACCTCGTCAACCACCTCAACCAGGCCCTCAGGGCCCAGACGCTCTTCCACAAGGACAAGGAGTACATCGTCCAGGACGACCAGGTCTTTATCGTGGACGAGTTCACCGGGCGCGTGCTGGAGGGGCGGCGGTACTCGGAGGGGCTCCACCAGGCCATCGAGGCCAAGGAGGGCGTCCAGATCCGGGAGGAGAACCAGACCGTCGCCACGGTGACGATCCAGAACTTCTTCAGGATGTACGACAAGCTCGCCGGCATGACGGGTACCGCCGCAACCGAGGCCGACGAGTTCATGCACACGTACAAGATGGAGGTCGTCTCCATCCCCACCCACATGGACATGGTGCGGATAGACGCGGACGACCTCGTCTACAAGACAAAGAAGTTCAAGTACGACGCCGCCGTGGAAGATATCGTCGAGCGGCACGAGAAGGGCCAGCCGGTCCTCGTCGGCACCGTCTCCGTGGACGTCTCAGAGCACCTCTCCGGGATGCTCAAGCGGCGCGGTGTAAAGCACAACGTCCTCAACGCCAAGCAGCACGAGCGGGAGGCGGAGACGATCCTCGAGGCCGGCGAGAAGGGCGCGGTTACCATCGCGACCAACATGGCCGGCCGAGGCACGGACATCAAGCTCGGGGAGGGTGTTGCGGAGGTCGGCGGGCTCTACGTGCTCGGCACCGAGCGTCACGAGTCACGCCGCATCGACAACCAGCTCAGGGGCCGTTCCGGACGCCAGGGGGACCCCGGCGAGTCGAGGTTCTTCCTGTCGTTCGAGGACGAGTTGCTCCGGCTCTTCGGGGGGCAGAGGATGCAGGGGCTCATCGACCGCATCGGATTAGAAGAAGACGTGCCGATCGAGGCCGGCATGATCTCCAACTCCGTGCGCCGGGCGCAGGAGCAGGTCGAGAGCCGCAACTTCCAGATGCGTAAACGAATCCTCGAGTACGACGACGTGCTCAACAAGCAGCGGGAGGTGATCTACGGCATCCGCCGCGACATCCTGATGGGCGAGGACGTTGATACGGCTGAGTACGTCGAGGACGTCCTGACCGGGGTCGTCTCGGAGTACGCCTCCGCGGACGTCTACCCGGAAGAGTGGGACCTCGACGCGCTCTCGACCGAGATCAACCGCTTCTACCCGGCGACGATCGACCTGAAGTCCCAGGACGTCGAGTCCCTGACGGGAGAACGGGTCATGGAGATGGTCCTGGAAGACGCCCGCGCGCGCCTCGAAGACCGGAAGGCCGAGTGGGACGGACGGATGGCCGAACTGGAGAAGCGTGGCCTGACCCGGACCGACGGGGTGGCCTCGTTCCAGGAGGCGGAGCGCCGGACGCTGCTCTCGGTCGTGGACTCCCGCTGGCGGGAGCACCTCTACGAGATGGACTACCTGCGGGAAGGCATCGGCTGGCGCGGCCTCTCCCAGCGCGACCCGCTCGTCGAGTACAAGCGCGAGGGCTTCGACCTCTTCCAGGAGATGGAGCGCGGCCTCAAAGAGGACTACGTCACGTACATCTACCGCGTCGAGAACGTCAAGCTGCGCGAGGAGGAGATGCAGCAGTACTCCTACAGCGGCGGGGGCGAGGAGCCGAACGAGCGCCCCAAGAGCCCGCGCAGGGCTGACGCCAAGGTCGGGCGGAATGACCCGTGCCCGTGCGGAAGCGGCAAAAAATTCAAGAAGTGCCACGGGCAGCCGGGGGCCCCACCCCTCAACGTCCCGATAAGCTCCACCGACGCCCCCGACCTGCGGACGGGATAGTTGGTCGAGCTAAGGGAGAAGACGGTAGAGCTGGAAGGACGCCTCGCGGAGCTGGAGGCGTTCTTCGACGTGGAACACCTAAGCTCCGAGGTGGAGGAGCTCGGGGAGGAGATGAGCCGCCCCGGCTTCTGGGACGACCCGGAGACCGCGAAGGAGGTCTCGGGCCGCTTCTCGCGGCTGCAGGGCAGGATGGAGCTCTTGCAGGACCTGCGCCAGCGGCTCTCGGATTCCGGGGAGCTACTGGAGCTCTCCGAGGAGGACGCGGGCCTGCTCGCCGAGGTAGGGGCGGAGCTGCGGCGGATAGAGAAGTCCCTCGAAGAGCAGGAGGTGGCCCGGCTCTTCTCCGGGGACTACGACGACGGCGACGCCATCCTCACCATCAACCCCGGGGCCGGCGGGGTGGACTCGCAGGACTGGGCCGAGATGTTGGCGAGGATGTACCGGAGGTGGGCCGAGCGGCGGGGGTTCGGGCTGGAGGTCATCGAGTACACCGAGGGCGAGGAGGCAGGCATCAAGAGCGCCACCTTCACCGTCAAGGGCGAGTACGCCTTCGGGCTGCTCTCGGCGGAGCGGGGGGTTCACAGGCTCGTCAGGATCAGCCCGTTCGACGCCGGCGGCAGAAGGCACACGAGCTTTGCCTCCGTCGCGGTGGCACCCGTGGTCGGGGAGGCGGTGGAGGTCGAGATAGACGAAAAAGAACTCAAGATCGACACCTACCGGGCCTCCGGCGCCGGCGGCCAGCACGTCAACAAGACCGACTCGGCGGTTCGGATAACGCACCTGCCGACCGGGATCGTGGCGCAGTGCCAGAACGAGCGCAGCCAGCACCAGAACAGGGAAGTCGCGATGCGCGTCCTGAAGGCCAGGCTCTTCGAGTTGGAGCGGGAGAGGCGGCAGCAGGAGATCGCGTCTCAGAGCGGTGAGAAGGCTGACAACGAGTGGGGGAGCCAGATCCGCTCCTACGTCCTCCACCCTTATAAACTGGCCAAGGACCACCGCACGAACGAGGAGACGGCGAACGTGGACCGGGTCCTGGACGGCGAGCTGGACGACTTCGTCTACGCCTTCCTGAAGTCTCGAACTGCCGCCTAGCCTATGCGGGGCTTCCTCCTCACCCTCGTCGTGCTGACCGTACTCGTCCTTTTGGTCGTCCCATACTTTGTCCTGCCCCCGGTTCTCGAGAACCTGGTCGCCCGCGACGTTCAGGACCGGCTTGACCTCGCCGGGCGGCCTGGAGTGGAGCTGGACAGCGACCCCCAGTGGGAGATGCTCCTCGGCGAGTTCTCCAGCGGCAGGATCTCCGTCGTGGGAGCGGACCTCGGCGTCGTGCGGGCGGAGGACGTGTCGATGGACCTGGAACCTTTCAGCGTATACGTGGGGGAGATCGTCCGGAGCCGGACGGCCGTCGTTGAGAAGCCAGTCTCCGGGCAGGTGCGCCTCATGGTCTCCGAGGAGGAGGTCTCGCGGCTTGCGCAGGGGAATGCCCAGGTGCCCGTAAACGGCGTCGAGTTGAAGAGGAACGGCGTTACCGTGGAGTCCGAGGCGTCGGTGCTCGGCGCGACATTCCCGGTGACGGTGGACGGCGGTGTCGGCGTCGAAGGCAATGCTCTGGTCTTCCAGCCCGGTACCGTGCGGGCCGCCGGGATGACCGTGCCACCGGACCTGGCGGACTCGCTTTTGGCCGGAACGGCGTTCCGGTATCCGGTGGAGGGTCTGCCGTACGGGGCGAGGATCACCGGTGCGGAGACCCTCGATGGGGCCGTCTTGCTCACGGGGAGGGTGTCAGGCGTGGAGCTCGGGTAGGGCGGTTGATAATGCCACAGTTTGTTGCTAAGGTCTCGCGTGGCCGAAAAAGTTCCTGGAGGGGGAACCTCGGGCCGGACCCCGCCCAGCGCGGCGGGCGGTAAGCCACATCCGGAGAGGTAATGATCCGATTCAGCAACGTCACGAAGGTCTACGGCAAAGACACGGTCGCGCTCGAACGGCTCAACCTGGAGATAGACCCTGGAGAGTTCGTCTTCCTCGTCGGGCCCAGCGGCTCTGGGAAATCCACCATGGTGCGGCTCATCTTGAAGGAGATGGAGCCCTCGGCGGGCGCCATCTACGTTAACGGCACCAGGCTTTCGTCGGTGCCCAGGCGTCGCATACCGCAGCTGAGAAGAGACATCGGGTGCGTCTTCCAGGACTTTAAATTACTGCCGAACAAGACGGCGGCGGAGAACGTCGCCTATGCCATGGAGGTTACGGGGCAGCGGCGGCGGGTCATCCAGACGAAGGTGCCCCAGATCCTGGACCTCGTCGGCCTCTCGGGGAAAATGGACAAGTTCCCGGAGATGCTCTCCGGCGGGGAGCAGCAGCGCGTCTCCATAGCGCGGGCGTTCGTCTCCCAGCCGCCGATACTCGTCGCCGACGAGCCCACCGGCAATTTGGACCCGAACACCAGCGTCGGCATCATGCAGCTTTTGCACAGGATCAACCGCACCGGCACCACGGTCGTCGTCGCCACCCACGATCGGGAGATGGTGGACGTGATGCGCAAGCGGGTCGTCGCCCTCGAAGAGGGCCGCGTCGTGCGCGACAAGGTGAAGGGAGCCTACGCTGATGAGGTTTAACCCTGGGTTCTTCCTGGCCGAGGCGTTCAAGAACATCCGCCTCAACCTGCTCATGAGCATCACCGCCGTCACCACTACGTTCATCTGCATCCTCGTTTTCGGGGTTGGGCTGCTCGTAAGCTCCCACGTCGAGGGGATCATAGGCTCCGTGCGCGAGGACGTGAGCGTGGAGGTCTTCATGCCGGGCCGGGGCGAGGAGGAGGTCGTGTCCCTGGAGGAGAAGGCGAACGGCTGGGAAGAAGTCGCGAGCGTCGACAGGATCTCCGAGGAACAGGCGCTCGTGGCCTTCAAGGACACCTTCAGGGAGCAGCCCGAGCTCTACGAGAACCTGGACCGGGGCGTGCTGCCGTCCTCGCTGCAGATCCAGCTCACCGACCCGGATCTGGCGGACGAGGTGGCGGGCAAGCTCAAGGCCGAAGGTTTCGGCGAGGAGAACCTCAGCTACCCGCAGCAGACCATCGAGCGGTTGAACTCGGTAACCTCGTACATGATCTGGGGCCTGTATGCGGCCACCATCCTGTTCTTGATCGCGAGCGTGCTCCTGATCTCCAACGCCATCAGGCTCTCGATCTTCGCCCGCCGCAAGGAGATAGAGGTGATGAAGCTCGTCGGCGCCTCGGACGGCTTCGTGAGGACGCCGTTCGTGCTCGAAGGCCTGATCCAGGGCCTCCTCGGCGCGGGCCTGGCCGCCCTGACCGTCGTCTGGCTCAACTTCCTCTTCGTTGACTGGTCCCGCGACGCCCTCACCTTTGTCCCCATCTCCGGCACCTCCGTCAGCACCGTCTCCGTCCTCCTGGTCCTAGTCGTCGTCGGCGTCGCGATAGGAGTCGGCGGTAGCTTCCTCTCCGTCACGAGGTTCTTAAGGAAGATATAGCGCCGCAGGCGCTATATCTTCCTCACGCCTCCTTCGGAGGCTCTCACAGCGGTGTTCATAAGCATTGATCCTGTGTTCGGTAGCCGCAGTGCGAAAACCACCCCGCCACGTCTTCGAGCGTGACGGCCGCCAGCGCTTTGGAG
>JALZNL010000209.1 GCA_030857715.1 Actinomycetota bacterium
TGCGCCGGCTCCGCGAGAAGGTCGAGCCCGACCCCGCCTACCCGCGCTACCTGCAGACCGTGTGGGGCGTCGGCTACAAGTTCGGCGGATGAAGAGGACGCTCCGCACGGCCGGCCTGGCGCTCCTGTTTCTCGCAGTTTCCCTGGCGGCGGCCCTTCTCGCCGCGGTCCTCTTGCGCCTACCGGCGGCGGACCTGCCGATCGTGGCCCTGCTGCTCGCCGCGGCGGGCGGAGGGGGCGGCCTGTTGGCGTTGCTACTCGTGCGGCCGGCCGTGCTCGGACGGTTGGGTGGCGTGCGGGCGCAGCTCGCGGGGGCGAGCCTGATCGGTAGCCTGCTCCTACTCGGGATGATGCTGGCCGGCGCGCGGGCCATGTTCCTCTCGGGCCACGACCTGTCGCTGCTGTTGACGATGCTGGTCTTCGCAGCGATCCTCTCGGTCGGCTTCGGCCTGCTCTGCGCAAGGATGCTGGCGGATCGCATCGAACGGGTGCGGGCCGGGACGGCCAGAATCGCCGCCGGCGACCTGGAATCCGAGGTACCCGTGGAGGGCCACGACGAGATCGCCGGCCTCGCCGAGGACTTCAACCGCATGTCCCGGGCGCTCGGGGCGGCGGCCGAGCGCGAGCGGGAGATGGAGAAGACGCGGCGCGACCTCATCGCCGCCGTCTCCCACGATTTGCGCACGCCACTCGCTTCGACGAGGGCCCTCATAGAGGCCGTCGCCGACGGCGTCGCCGAGGACCCGCAGACCGAAGAACGGTACCTCTCCTCAGCCCGCCGGGAGCTCGCGCACCTCAGCCGCCTCGTGGACGACCTCTTCGAGCTCGCCCGGATAGACGCGGGAGTCCTGCAGCTCACCCTCGAAGAGGCCTCCCTCCACGACATGATCTCCGACACCATCTCCAGCTTCCAGCCGCAGGCCGCGAGCCGGGGCGTGAGCCTCGTCGGAGAGGTCTCGGGCGGGGTGGACCCGGTCCTGATAAACCCGCCCAGGCTCCAGCGCGTGCTCCACAACCTTCTCTCGAACGCCCTGCGCCACACCCCGGTCGACGGCACCATCGCCCTGCGCGCCACGCCGCAGGGAGAGGAGGTCCGGGTCGAGGTCTCCGACACCGGCGAGGGTATCGCCCCGGAAGATCTGCCCCGCGTCTTCGAGCGCTCCTTCCGCGTAGAGAGGTCCCGCACCCGGAGGGCGGACGACGACCCCGGGGCAGGCCTCGGCCTGGCGATAGCAAAAGGACTCATCGAGGCCCACGGCGGCACGATGGACGTCGATAGCGACTCCGGACGAGGCTCGCGCTTCTCCTTCACGCTGCGTCGCGCTTGATTAGAGGTTTCAGGCATCAGGTTTTCGTCAGGGTAGGAGGAACCCGGGCTCGACTTGGAGGCTTTATGGGAACTGTCCCTGGGTGTCTTCAAGTGAGACCTTACGGCTTCCTTACGGTTGGACCGTTTAGTCCGGAGATGCGTTGTTGTCCGTAGTTGCCCGTGTGAGAATCGTGGCCGCAGGCTATCTGGAATGATTGATCGGGTGAACTTGCGGGCCGAAGCCTTGATGGGAGACTAGGATGGCGGAACCGACGCTCGTCGTTGCCGCCTTTGCCGGGCTCGCGTCTTTTCTTTCGCCCTGCATGCTGCCGGTGATTCCGGCCTTTCTGGCCCAGCTCGCGGGCACGTCGCTGGACGTCTCGGACCTCAGGCGGCGTGACGTCTTCTTTAGCACGGTCCTTTTCGTGGCGGGGTTCTCGGCCGTCTTCGCCGGGCTCGGCGTGACGCTGGGGGCGGTACTGCAAGAGGTGGCGACGGAGGCGCTCGCGTGGCTGTCGCGGATCGCGGGTACGGTCGTGATCCTGCTGGGACTCCACCTTACAGGCCTGCTCCGCCTTCCGTTGCTGGACCGACAATACTCCCCGCGGCCGGGACCTCGGTCGGGGCACGTCGCGCCCCTGCTATTCGGGGCGTCCTTCGCCGTGGCGTGGACGCCGTGCGTCGGGCCGATCCTGGGCAGCACGCTCGCCCTCGCGACAACCCAGCCGGCCGCGGCTTTTCCGCTGCTGCTCGCCTACGCCGGCGGGCTCGGGGCGCCGTTTCTGCTCGTGGGACTCTTCCCGTCGCGGGCTTTCTCGTTCTTGAAGAAACATCGCAGGGCCGCGTCGCGCCTGCACGTGGCGTTCGGGGGCGTCCTGATCGGGCTCGGCGTCCTCGTCTTCACCAACAAACTGAGCCTGCTCGCCAACTTCCAACTACTCAACGAGGTGCTGCTGTGAGATCGCTCGCCCCCCGCCCCATCCTGCTCATCGTGACCCTACTCCTGGTCGCGGGCGCCATCGCGTTTGTAGAGCTCCGCCTCGACGCTACAAGCCCCGTCGCCGCCGATGCCGGGCAGAACCCCGACCCGCCTGCCGTAAAAGAGCCGACGAAAGCGGAGAATCCGAGCGCCGAAGGGAGAGGAAAGTCCACGCCACGACCTTCCGACGGTGATGAAGAGCAAGATTCTCCAGAGCGCGCCGAGGCCGGTAAGCTGGATCAGGCATCCTTCGACGCGGAGCGGATCGCGAAAAAGGAGGACGAACATCAGCGGGCGGAGGAGATCACCAACCCGTCCGGCTTCGTAAACGCGGACGGCTTCTCCGTGGAGGAGGCCGCCGGTGATAAGGTCGTCCTGCTGGAGTTCTGGACGTACACCTGCTTTAACTGCCAGAATGTCCAGCCCCACATAAACTCCTGGCACGACGAGTACGCCGACGAGGGGCTGCAGGTAGTAGGCGTCCACACGCCGGAGTTCGGGTTCGAGCGGGAGTACGCCAACGTGGAGGCGGCCGTGGGAGAGGCTGGCATCGAGTACCCCGTCGTCCTTGACAACTCCTACGCCACTTGGAACGCCTACGACAACCGCTACTGGCCTGCCATCTACCTGATCGACTCCGACGGCTTCATCCGCTACAAGCACTTTGGCGAGGGCGCCTACGGCGAGACGGAGACGAATATCAAAGAGCTTCTGGCCGAGAGGGACCGTATCTCCGGCTGACCGATCCTCGAAACCGGGTAACTTCCCGACGAACATTGCCGATTATGCCTGCTACCGACCCGATAGATAGTCGAGATGCAGGCGTCACACTGAGCAACTTGGGTCTTGGTCCACGTACCGCTCCGTCCCTATTTTGAAGTTCGCGCACCCACGTGGACATGGCCGCTCATTTTCCTCCCACGAGGCCCGGCACCCCTTCTACGAGACGAGGCGCCGGGGTACCAGGTTGACGGCTGTTACGACGGGCGGCGGGAGAGATGCCCGTTCGGAACGTGGGGGTCGGCCCCGTCGCCGCCGTCGCGTGGGTTCCAGAGGTTGCGGAGGTGGTAGCTCAGGATCAGGAACAGGCCGCCGAAACCGAGGAAGAGCAGGACGCGCCATAACGGATCCAACCCGGCGAGGTCCCACAGGAAGAGCTTGGCGACCACGAGGAAGAGCGTCGCGACGCCGCCCTTGATGAGGTAAGCGTGGTCCCGGCGCAACCCGGCGACGAACATCGCGGCGCCGCAGAGCCCCCAGGCCAGCGTGACGTAGGCGTCCGGGGAACCCGGCAGCATTTCGAGCTCGCGCCAGGACCACGCGAGCAGGGCCGCGTGGGCCGCGATCCGGTAGACGAGAACGGTCTTCCGGCCTCCGGCGGTCCACGAGCACGCCAGGATCAGGGAGACGACGGCGAGGTCCGCGAGCCCCGGGAGATTGAAGACGGCCATCCCAATATCCCCCGGAAAGACCATCCCCGTCGCGAGCCTGCCTGCGAGCCACAGCCCGACGAAGGCGGCCAGGGCGTGCGCCCCGCCCGTCGTCCCCCACTCCGGACGCCGCCGCGAGAGCAGGTGCAGCCCCGCGGCGTAGAGCGCCAGCGCCACGAGGGCGTAGGCCCCGTCGGCCAGGGGGACGAGCTCGCGCAGGAGCAGGCCCGCCACAGCCGCGTGCCCGAAGACCCGGTACACCCGACGAACTTCCGGCCGCCCTATCGCGGTGGAGGACGCGAACGCGAGGGCTACGACGGCGAGGCCCACGAGCGCGTGCGCGTTGAAGAAGGGGATCACGGTGTACGTACCGAAGAGGTGGTCCAGCGTCCCGGCTGCGATCAGGGAGAACATCCAGGCCCCCACCACGGCGAAGAGCGCGTGGGCTATGAGGGAGACGACCCTGTCGGAGAGCCGTCGGGCGACGAGGTGCAACGCGGCGGCCTCGGCGGCCAGCACGAGCAGCAGCGTCTCTCCTTCCAGCAAGAAGACCAGCGAGAGCGTCGCAAAGAGAAGCGCGACGATGGCCTGCGTGTACGAGACTCTCCCCCCACGCTCGACGCGCCGGAACCCTACCCAGGCGATCCCGTGGGATGCCGCGATACCGAGTGCTACCAGGCCCAGGGCGGTCTGTCCGGGGCTCCAGAACAGTTGCGTCATCCAGAGCGTGATCAGGGGCGAAAAGAACGAGAGCACGTGCGCCGGCGTTCCGTCTTTCAAGAAGCGTTCGCTCCCGACCAGGACCACGCGCATCGCAGCCCCGATCTCCGGAGCCCGCCAACGGCCCGGGTTCGTAGAACGGAGCGCCTCCCGCGCGGCGGGAACGAGCCACAGTGAGATCCACCCGAACAGAGCCCCAACCTGCAACGCCACTCCATCGGCCACGGGCAGCGTATAGACCGCGACGACGCCCGCGTATCCGGTAAACATCACGGCCCAATAACCAACGAACGCGACCAGCAGGAGCGAACGCCACCCTTTGAGGAGGTAGATCCCCATCGCCCCCGTCAGGACGAGCCCGGCATAGAGGACGAGGCCACCGAGGGTCCCCTCCCCGTCGTAGAGCAAGAACGGCGTGGCGAGGCCGCCGGAGACCCCGATGACGGCCAGCACGGCCCCGTCCTGGCGCAGCGCCAGCGCGAAGGCGAGCAGGGTCACGGCCGCCATGAACGTGAACGCCACGGGATACGAGAACACGCCGAGCATCTGGAACGCCGCGAACCCGGTGATGTAGTACGTCCCGATCCCACCTCCCAACACCACCTGCGCGAAGGCCCGCCTGTCCGCGTAAACGCGCAACCCCACCCACACAAGCGCGCTCCCAAGAAAGATGCCGAGGCCTACCCGCACCGCCGGCGTCAGGAGGACCTGAAGCCACCCTCTATCCCAGGAGAACTTGAACAGGAACACCACGCCCATGAGGAAAAGCGCGATGCCGACCTTGTTCATCCACCACTCC